>NZ_JBQQCF010000053.1:0-36148 GCF_052245755.1 Mycobacterium sp. 4D054 | reverse complement strand
ATTCCTTTGCTCGAGTGACTTTGGTCGGTCTCTCGAAGAATCACGCGATGACCCTCAATCAGTCGGCTACGACACGCCGGTACCGCTGATCAGGTCCGACTCGTACACCACTCTGCTGGACGCAACCCTATCGATGCACTGTTTCCACGGCAGCGTGCAGCGGTCTACTGGCGTAAGACTGGCTGCGCGGACGTGTATCTGTACTCCAAACATTGGCCGTGCCTGTTTCCTCAACACGGCCCCGGCCGCAAGCACCACCGGAAGATCGCGCTCGAGCGGTGCAGCAGGAGATCGTCGACCGCGAGACCGAGGAGTTCGTCATGGGGCTGATCCACAGCGACGGCTGCCGCGTCGTCGCCAACGACCGCGGCGTGCTCAGTGTCCGGTACCACTTCAGCAACCGGTCCGAGGACATCATCGGACTCTTCACTGCTGCGCTCGACAGACTGGGCATCACCTGGCGGCGGTCGGACAAGTACACCGTCTCGATTTACCGCAAAGCCGCGACGGCCCGCATGGACGAGTTCATCGGACCCAAGGATGTCGCGGTACCGTTGAACGGTGTCCACTACACGGCGTAGGAGGCCGGCGCTCATCCTGTTGATGGTCGCCGCCGCCGCGGGCTGCCTCGCCCTGGCGTGGTGGCAATGGACCCGCTACGAGTCGACATCGGGCAGCTTCCAGAATCTCGGCTACGCGTTGCAGTGGCCGTTGTTCGCGGGGTTCTGCGTGTACGCATACTTCAAATTCGTCCGCTACGAGCAGGCCCCACCCGAGCCGCACCCGAGCGATACCGTCACCGAGATTCCCGCCGGCCTGCTGCCCGAGCGTCCGAAGGCGTCGAGCGGGGCAGATGACGACGCGACATTGCGCGAGTACAACGCCTACCTGGCAGAGTTGGCGAAAGCCGATGCCGAAGACCAGACGCAGCAGACAAGAGGAACCGGTACGTGACCGCACCCGAATCCCCCACGCCCATCGTCCCCGTCGAGGCCATCCGTAAGGCCCTCACCGGATACCGTGTCCTGGCCTGGGCCACCGGTCTCTGGCTGATCGCGCTCTGCTACGAGATGGTGATGAAGTACGCATTCAACGACGACTCGCTGGGCTGGATCGCGGTGGTCCACGGCTGGGTGTACTTCGTCTACCTGCTGTTCACCGCGAACCTCGCCGTGAAGGTGCGCTGGCCGATCGCCAAGACCGTCGGCATCCTGCTCGCCGGCACCGTCCCGCTCGTCGGCATCATTGTCGAGCACTTCCAGACCCAGAACATCAAGGCACAGTTCGGTCTCTGACCGGCGTTTGCCCACGCATCGATAGCTACACTCGATGCGGTGTCAGCCAGCCCCGGCGTGCGCTGTGGCGCCGCCCCGGCGGGCCGGCATCACCACGCGTCGTCCCGCGATCCTGCCCTCACCGGTCTGCGTGCGGTCGCGGCATTGCTGGTCGTCAGCACGCACGCGGCGTTCGCGACCGGCTACCTCACGCACGGCTACCTCGGCGCCATGTACGGGCGCCTGGAGATCGGCGTCGCGATCTTCTTCGTGCTGTCGGGTTTCCTGCTGTTCCGGCCCTGGGTGCGCGCGGCCGCCGACCGTCGGCCCCCGCCCTCGCTGCGCCGCTACGCCCGAAACCGGTGGCGCCGCATCGTGCCCGCCTACGTGGTCACGGTGGTCGCGGTCTTCGAGATCTATACCGTGTTCGCGCCGGGCCCCAACCCCGGGCAGACCTGGCAGGGGTTGCTGCGCTATGTGACCTTCACCCAGATCTACAGCGATGACTATCTGGTGACGCTGCTGCATCCCGGGCTGTCGCAAATGTGGAGTCTGGCCGTCGAGGCGTCGTTCTACCTCGCGCTCCCGGCGCTGGCGTACCTGGTGCTGCGGATCCTCGGCCGCGGGCAGTGGCGACCCGCGCGGACGCTCGCCGGACTCGCACTGCTCGCGGCGGTGACACCGGTGTGGCTGGCGGTGGTCACGGTCACCGACGTCCTGCCGAACTCGGCGGGGATGTGGTTGCCGGCGCATCTGGCCTGGTTCGCCGGAGGAATGGCGCTGGCGGTGCTGGAGGCGATCGGCGCGCGCTGCGCCGCGATCGTCGCGATACCTGTCGCGTTCGTGTTGTTCCTGCTGGTGTCGACGTCGCTCGGGGGCACGCTGTCGGGACCTGATCCGGCCTCGGCGCCGATCGTGAGGTCCATGCTGTACGCGGTGATCGCGACGCGGGTCGTGGCGCCGGTCGCGCTCGGCCATCATGACTCCTACGCGCGGGTGCTGGCCGGCAGGCCGATGGTGTGGCTCGGTGAGATCTCCTACGAGATCTTCCTGGTCCACGTCGTGGTGATGGCACTGACAATGCATCTGGTGCTGGGCTGGCCGCTGTTCACCGGGTCGATGCCCGGCTTGTTCGCGGCGACGCTGGCGCTGACCATCCCGGTGGCCTGGCTGCTGCACCGGGTCACCCGGCCTCAGACCAGAGAACGCAGCGACGGCAGCAGCGCGGCCAGTGCACGGCCGCGGTGCGACGCCGCGTCCTTCTCCGCGGGGCTCAGCTCGGCCGCGGTCCTCGCCGAACCGGCGGGAAGGAATACCGGGTCGTAACCGAACCCTCCGTCGCCGCGCGGCTCCCGGACGATGCTGCCGCGCCACTCGCCGCGCACCACTACCGACTCGTTCTTCCCGGGACCGGAGACCAGCGCGCACGCCGACACGAACGCCGCGCCACGGCGCTCCTCGGGTACGTCGGCGAGCTGACCGAGCAGCAGTGCAGTATTGGCCGGATCGTCGCCGTGTCGTCCCGACCAGCGCGCGCTGAGCACGCCCGGCATCCCGTTGAGCGCGTCGACCTCCAGCCCGGAATCGTCGGCGACCGCGGGTATGCCGGTCGCGGCGAATGCGTCCCGCGCCTTGGCCAACGCGTTCTCCTCGAACGTCGCCCCGGTTTCTGGTGCCTCGTCGAACGCCACGACATCATCGAGCGACAACAGAGTCAGCTCCACACCGGCGCCGTCGAGCACGCGGCGCAGCTCGGCGAGCTTCTTGGGGTTGCGGGAGGCGACCAGGACCCGAGGCACCCGGGTCAGCTTCCGAACGCCTTCTTCGAGGGACCGGACTCCGGCAGCACTCCCGGATAGGGCTGCTCGAGCGCGCTGCGCTGGATCGCGAACAGCTGATCGCAGGCCACCATCGCGACATCGAGCATCTTGTCCAGCGTCGACCGCGGGAACGTCGCGCCCTCACCTGTGCCCTGGATCTCCACAAGCGTGCCGGTGTCGGTGGCGACGACATTCATGTCGACCTCGGCGCGCGAATCCTCGGTGTAGGGCAGGTCGACGCGGATGCGGCCGTCCACCACCCCGACACTGACCGCGGCGATCGCGCAGGACAGCGGCCGCGGATCGGGCAGCTTGCCTGCGGCGGCCAGGTAGGTGACGGCATCCGACAGCGCGACGTATGCGCCGGTGATGGCTGCGGTGCGGGTGCCGCCGTCGGCCTGCAACACGTCGCAGTCGATCGCGATGGTGTTCTCGCCGAGCGCGGCCAGGTCGATGCAGGCGCGCAGGGATCGGCCGACCAGCCGGCTGATCTCCTGCGTGCGGCCACCCACTCGTCCCTTCACCGACTCGCGATCGGAACGCTCATGCGTCGCGGCGGGCAGCATGGCGTACTCGGCGGTCAGCCAGCCCTGCCCGGAACCCTTGCGCCAGCGCGGCACCCCCTCGGTGACGCTGGCCGTGCACATCACTCGGGTGTCTCCGAACTCGACCAGCACCGAACCGGCGGGATGGTTGGTGAAACCCCGGGTGATGGTGACCGGGCGCAATTCGTCGTCGAGTCGACCGTCTTCTCGTCTGGACACGGGCCAACCCTAGCCGGACGCTCCGATCAGGAGCGCGCGACCTCGAAGGTCTCGTTGGAGACCACCGCGTGCACTGGGCCGTCGAACTCCGCCTTGGCCTCGCTGATCACGTCCTCGCGCGACGTCCACGGCGGAATGTGGGTGAGCAGGAGTTCGGACACACCGGCGCGGGCCGCCGCGCGGCCGGCTTCGGCGCCGGACAGGTGCAGCCGCGGCGGACGGTCCGGCGAGTCGGTCCAGGACGCCTCGCACAGGAACACGTCGGCGCCGCGGGCCAGGTCGATCAGCGCATCGCAGTAACCGGTGTCGCCGCTGTAGACCAGCGTCGCACCGGACAGATCAGTGATACGCATGCCGTAGGACTCCGTCGGGTGGCAGACCAGGCGCGGCAGCACGGTCAGCGCGCCGATATCCACGGCCTGGTTGTCGACCCAGTGCCGGATCTCGAAGATGTCGCTGAAGTCGTCGATCTCGCCGCCCTCGGGCGACGACGCCGCACCGAGGCGGGCCCAGGTGTTGGCGGGGCCGTAGACGAAGCCGCGTTCCTGCGCCGGCGTCGGGTGATAGCGCCGCCAGACGAACAATCCGGGCAAATCCAGACAGTGGTCGGCATGCAGATGTGACAGCAACACGTGGACGGCGTTCGGATCCGCGTGACGCTGCAGCGCTCCGAGGACACCGCCACCGAAATCGAGAACCAACGGCGGCGTGTCGGGCGCGGTGACGAGATATCCCGACGCGGGCGAATCAGGACCGACCACACTGCCGGAGCAACCGAGTACGGTGATTCGCACGCTCACTAGCTTGCCATGCCCGGGATCGCCATGACGAAAACATCGCCGCTTTGGGCGACGAACGTCATGTTCGGGCGCCGGCGTGACGCTGAACAGGCCGGACCCCGTCAAGGCTGGGACCGAGGAACCGTGTCGCCAGCGCGGTGAACGCGCCCGGGTCCCCGGTCGCTTCGAATTGCCGGCGCGGACCCACCGCCGGGTCGACCGGATGCGGTTTCAGCAACTCCTGCTCGGTCAGCACGCGCAGCAGATCCTTGGCGGTCTCCTCGGCGCTGGACACCAGCGTGACGTGGTCGCCCATCGCCAGCTGGATCAGACCCGACAGCATCGGATAGTGCGTGCAGCCGAGCACCAGCGTGTCGACCCCGGCCCGCTGCAGCGGCTCCAGGTATCCCTCGGCGAGACCGAGCACCTGACGTCCGCTGGTCACCCCCCGCTCGACGAAGTCGACGAAGCGGGGGCAGGCCACCCCGAACACCTCGATGTCGCGGGCCGCCGCGAAGGTGTCCTGGTAGGCGCCCGACGCGATGGTCGCTGCCGTGCCGATGACTCCGATCCGGCCGTTGCGGGTGGTGGCGACCGCGCGCCGCACCGCGGGCAGGATCACCTCGACCACCGGGATCGGCGCGTAGCGTTCCCGTGCGTCACGCAGGCACGCCGAGGACGCCGAGTTGCAGGCGATCACCAGCGCCTTGACGCCCCGCGCGGCGAGGTCGTCGCCGACGGCCAGCGCATGGGCGCGGATCTCGGGGATGGTCAGCGGTCCGTACGGTCCGTTGCCGGTGTCGCCGATGTAGATGATGTCCTCGTCGGGCAGCTGGTCGATCACCGCGCGGGCGACCGTGAGGCCTCCCACCCCGGAGTCGAAGATCCCTATCGGCGCCTGCTGTGACGTCATCGGGTCGGATACAGCGGAGCCGGGCCGGGCCTGCGGGACTGACGCGCCCGGCGTTCGGGACCGGACAGCAGGTAGGCCGCCAGCACGCCGGCGGCCGCGCCGCACAGGTGCCCCTGCCAGGAGACGCCGAAGGTGCCGGGCAGCACGCCGAGCAGGATGCTGCCGTAGATGAACAGCACCACCACCCCGACCACGATCTCCCACACGTTGCGCGTGAAGAAGCCGAACACGATCAGAAAGGTCAGCCATCCGAAGATCAGGCCGGACGCGCCGATGTGGTTGGTCTCGACGACCATTCCGTTGTAGGTGGGGGCGCCGACGTTGCCGATCAGCCAGGTGCCGATACCGCCGACGATCCAGACGATCGCGGTGGCATACACAAACCGCGACAGACCGGCCAGGGTCATCAGGAAGCCGAGCACCAGCGCCGGGCCGGTGTTGGCCATCAGATGCTCCCAGTTGGAGTGCAGCAGCGGGGCGAACAGGATGCCGGTCAACCCGTCGGTCTCCAGCGGGCGAATCCCGTTGCTGTCCAAGCGGTGTCCGGTCAACGAATCGAACAGCTCGATGACCCAGAGCAGCACGACGAACGACACGACGGTGAGCCCGCCGACCACCCACGCGGGCCGCTTCTTCGGCTCCGCGGGGAGAGCGGGGTATCCACCGGTTCCCGTCACGCCCAAAGCTGCCCTTCCAACGCGTCCTCCGCGTCGTCCAGGCTACCGGCGTAGGCACCGGTGGACAGATACTTCCAGCCGGCGTCACAGACGGTGAATGCGATGTCGGCGCGCTCCCCGGCCTTGACCGCCGTGGCCGCCATGCCCAGCGCCGCGTGCAGGATCGCACCGGTGGAGATGCCGGCGAAGATTCCCTCGGTCTGCACCAGTTCCC
Source organism: Mycobacterium sp. 4D054 (assembly GCF_052245755.1). Taxonomy (NCBI): domain Bacteria; kingdom Bacillati; phylum Actinomycetota; class Actinomycetes; order Mycobacteriales; family Mycobacteriaceae; genus Mycobacterium; species Mycobacterium sp. 4D054. The sequence goes on along the minus strand of NZ_JBQQCF010000053.1, from coordinate 29,707 downwards.
GGGTGCGGCGCACGGCGTCATAGGCGCCCACCGCGAAGCGGGTGGTCAGCACATCGGGGTCGTACAGTTCCGGGATGAAGCCCTCGTCGATGTTGCGCAGCGCGTACACACCTTCGCCGTAGCGGGGTTCGGCGGCGACGATCTGCACCCCTGGCACGTGTTCACGAAGGAACCGGCCGGTGCCCATCAGCGTGCCCGTCGTGCCCAGGCCACCGACGAAGTGGGTGATCTCGGGCAGATCGGCCAGCAGCTCAGGCCCGGTGCCGTCGTAGTGCGCGGCCGCGTTGGACGGGTTGCCGTACTGGTAGAGCATCACCCACGAAGGGTGTTCGGCCGCAAGCTCTTTGGCGTGCGCCACCGCGGTGTTGGAGCCACCCTCGGCCGGCGAGTAGATGATCCGTGCGCCGTAGAGCTCGAGCAGTTGCCGCCGCTCGATCGACGTGTTCTCCGGCATCACGCAGACCATCTGGTAGCCCTTCAGCAACGCCGCCATGGCCAGTGAGATCCCGGTGTTGCCGCTCGTCGGTTCCAGGATCGTGGCCCCGGGCGTGAGCCGGCCTTCGCGTTCGGCGTCCTCGATCATCCGCAGCGCCGGCCGGTCTTTGATCGAACCTGTCGGGTTGCGGTCCTCAAGTTTGGCCCACAGCCGCACGTGGGGCGAACCGTCCCAGGCCGGCGAGAGCCGCTGCAGCCCGACCAGCGGCGTGCCCCCCAGCGCTTCGAGCAGCGAGTTGTAACGGGTCATCGGGCCGGCTCAACCTCCCGCGACGGCGGGCAGGATGGTGACCGAGTCACCGTCGGAGATCGCCGTGTCCAGACCGCCGGAGAAACGCACGTCCTCGTCGTTGACGTAGATGTTGACGAAGCGGTGCAGCTTGCCGTTATCGACGAGCCGTTCCGAGATGCCGGAGTAGTTCGCCTCGAGGTCGGCGATCACGGCCTGCAGGGTGTCCCCTGAGGCGGAGACGCGCTTCTCGCCGCCGGTGTGGGTGCGCAGGATCGTGGGGATGGACACAGAGATGGCCATGGAAGGACTCCTTCGGGTTGTCTTCAGTACTGCTCGACGATGGTGACGGGCTCTTCGGCGACGACGCCGTCCACAATGCGGTAGCTGCGCAACTCGTGGCGGTCGGGGTCGCGGGTGGACACCAGGACGTAGTGGGCGTCGGGTTCGGACGCGTAGGAGATGTCGGTCCGGCTCGGGTAGGCCTCGGTGGCGGTGTGCGAGTGGTAAATCACCACGGGAACCTCGTCCGCCTGCTCCATGGCGCGCCACACCTTGAGTTGCTCACCGGAGTCGAACCGGTAGAACGTCGGCGAGCGCTCCGCGTTGACCATCGCGATGAACCGCTCAGGACGATCGGAACCCTCGGGGCCCGCGATGACGCCGCAGGCTTCGTCGGGATGATCGGCGCGGGCGTGGCTGACCATGGCCTCGACCAGGTCAGCACGGATCGTCAGCACGCGGCTCTTCCTTTCACTCGAACGCTCCCGGTCACTCGAACGCTCCCGGCAACACATGACGGTAGGTCGGTATTCCGGCGAGCGCGTCGGCGGCCAGCACCCCGACCAACACCGCGCGGGCCAGCACCTCGGCCGCGGCGGCGCCGACCGCAGTGACCAGCGGGAGCTCCGGGGTCATCGACGCCGGCGTCGTCGGGTCGGGATTCACCTCCACCGCGCCGGTGGCCAGCGCGAACACCGTGTCACCGTCCAGCGGGGTGTGGCACGGGTTGATGGTGCGGGCCAGCCCGTCCTGAGCCGCCACCGCAACCCGGCGGCAGGCCGCCTTGCTCAGCGCCGCGTCGGTCGCGACCACGGCGATGGTGGTGTTGAGCGGACTCAGCTCGCCGTGGCGGTCGGCGTAGGCCGCCAGTTCGTTCTCGGGCGGGGCGACGAGCCCGAAGTGCTCGACGTGGGCGGCCAGCCAGGGCAGCCCGGTGGCGGGGTCGACGACATCGCCCGCGGAGTTGACCACGACGAGCGCGCCGACGGTCACGCCGGATTCCAGGGTGACGGACGCCGTACCGACGCCACCCTTGAGGACTCCGGCGCGCGCACCGACGCCGGCGCCCACGGTTCCGATCCCCACCTCGGTGCCCGCCGCGGCGGCGGCCCGATAGCCGAAGCCCGCGTCGGGTCGGCACCGCCAACCTCCGACCGGGAGGTCGAAGATCACCGCGGACGGCACGATCGGGACCACGCCGCCGTCGAGAGCCACACCGCGGTTCTGCTCCTCCAGCCAGGTCATCACGCCGTCGGCGGCGGCGAGTCCGAACGCACTCCCTCCGGTCAGCACCACCGCGTCGACGTGCCGCACCGAGTTGCTCGGATCGAGCAGATCGGTCTCTCGGGTACCCGGCGCCCCACCCCGGCCGTCGACGGCGCCGACCGTGCCCGGCGGGGTGAGCACCACGGTGGTGCCGGTCGCCCAGCCCGAGCCCAGCTGCGCGTCCTCGTCGATCCGGTGATGGTGCCCCACGCGGATACCCCCGACGTCGGTGATCGATCCGCTCATCTAGCGGGACCGATCCATCAGGCAGATCACCAGGTACTCCTGCAACACCGTCAGCCACTGGTACACGTCGAGGTGACCGGCCATCGGATGGTCGGCGGGCAACCGGTCGGGGATGTCGGAACCGACGTCGAGCATGGTTCCGAGCGCCAGCCGCACGTCGTTGACCGCCGACGCCCACGCCTGCGCGTCGGCCTCGGACAACTCGAGTTTGCCGCCACCGGCGGGAACGGTGTCCAGCAGGCGTTGCGCCGCTTCGCGTTTGGCCTCGATGATGGCGGGCTCGTGCAGGCTGCGCAGTGCGCTGTTGAGGCTTTCCGCGGCACCCGATCCGGCCGGGTGGTCGGTGGCCGGCCGGTAGAAGTCCGGCAGCAGCCTCTTGAGCGTATCGTCTTGCGGCGGAACGGAATTGCCGGTCCTGATTCCGGTGATCTCGGCGAGTTCGTCGACCGGGGCGGACGCTTCCCGGGTGTCGAGCATGCCCAGCAGCGAGGTGACCAGACTACTCAGCAGCTCGGCCTCGTGTGCGGCCAGCGCCGACCGGAACCGCGGGCCGTCGGCGCCCTCGACCCGCTTCCATTTACGCACAGTGTCTTCAGCGGTCCTGTTGCAGTGTCGCCCACAGCCCGGCGGCGTGGAGCCTGGTCACATCGGCTTCCATGGATTCCCGGCTGCCTGCCGACACCACGGCCCTGCCCTCGTTGTGCACCTGCAGCATCAACTTGGTGGCGTGCGGCTCGCTGTAGCCGAAGAGTTTCTGGAAGACGTAGGTCACGTAGGTCATCAGGTTCACCGGGTCGTCCCAGACGATGGTCACCCACGGCACGTCGGCGGCCGCGTCCGTCTCCCGGTCCACGCGTGCGTCACGGTCTTCGCGGGTACCCGGTCGTGCCTTCGCCGGAGTCACCATGGGGCCAGGATACCGGGGCTCCGGACCGGCCTCGAACCGATACGGTGAGCCGGTGACCTTCTCGCCCACGGACCTGTCGCACACGTCTACGGCGCTGCTCACGGACAAATACGAACTGACGATGCTCGCGGCCGCGTTGCGGGACGGGACGGCGGGCAGGCACAGCACCTTCGAGGTGTTCGCCCGCCGCCTTCCCGGCGGGCGACGCTACGGCGTCAACGCCGGTACGGCGCGGTTCGTGGATGCGTTGCAGGCGTTCAGGTTCGACACAGCGGCGTTGAGTCTCCTGCAGGACGTCGTCGACGACACCACCCTGGACTATCTCGCCGGTTACCGCTTCACCGGCGACGTGGACGGCTACCCGGAGGGTGAACTGTACTTCCCCGGCTCACCGGTGCTGTCGGTGCACGGCACCTTCGGCGAATGCGTGCTGCTCGAGACGCTCGCCTTGTCGATCTTCAACTACGACAGCGCGGTGGCGTCCGCGGCGGCGCGGATGGTCAGCGCCGCGGCGGGTCGGCCGCTGATCGAGATGGGCTCGCGACGCACCCACGAACAGGGCGCCGTCGCCGCCGCGCGCGCGGCCTACCTGGCGGGGTTCGCCGGGTCGTCGAACCTGGAGGCCCAGCGGCGCCACAGCGTGCCGGCGCTGGGCACCAGCGCGCACGCCTTCACCCTGCTGCACACCACCAGGGACGGGACCCCGGCGGACTGGGAGAAGGCCGCGTTCCGCGCGCAGATCGAGGCGCTGGGCGCGGGTACCACCCTGCTCGTCGACACCTACGACATCACCGCAGGTGTGGCGCACGCGATCGAGGTCGCGGGCACCCGTCTGGGCGCGGTGCGCATCGACTCCGGCGACCTCGGCGTGCTGGCCCGTCAGGTCCGCGATCAGCTGGACGGCCTCGGAGCGGCCGAGACGCGCATCGTGGTGTCGGGTGATCTCGACGAATTCGCGATCGCCGCGCTGCGCGCCGAACCGGTGGACGTCTACGGCGTGGGAACCTCGGTGGTCACCGGGTCGGGCGCCCCGACTGCCGGCATGGTCTACAAGCTTGTCGAAGTCGACGGGATCCCGGTCGAGAAGCGCAGCAGCCACAAGGAGTCCCACGGCGGGCGCAAGCGGGCGTGCCGGCTCGTCAAGAGGTCGGGCACCATCGTCGAAGAGGTGGTCTATCCCGCCGGCGGTGCCCCTCCGGACCCGGAAGACCTGCACATCCGCGAGCTGACAGTGCCGCTGGTGCGCCACGGCGAGCCGGTCGCCGACCTGGGGCTGGACGCCGCCCGCGCCCGCGTCGCCGACGGCCTGCTCAGCCTGCCGTGGGACGGTCTGAGCCTGTCGAGCGGCGATCCCGCGATCCCGACCCGGATGGTCGCTCCCCCGCCCGGACGGAAGTAGACCCCGGTGGAGGTCACCGGTCTGCTGGCCACGGCCGTCGCCGCGCTGGGCGGCGCCACCCGCGACGGCCAGATCGCGATGGCCGAAGCGGTCGCGCGTGCGTTCGACACCGGGGAGCATCTCGCCGTCCAGGCCGGCACCGGCACGGGTAAGTCGCTGGCGTATCTGGTGCCTTCCGTCGCGCACGCGGTGGCGGAGAACCGCCCTGTGGTGGTCTCGACGGCCACGATCGCGCTGCAGCGCCAGCTGGTCGACCGCGACCTCCCCCGGCTCGTCGACTCGCTGGCCGCGGCGCTGCCCCGCCGGCCGACCTTCGCGCTGTTAAAAGGTCGCGGAAACTACCTGTGCCTGAACAAGATTCACAACGGATCCACGGGCAGCGAACCGGACGACATCCCGCAGGAGGAACTGTTCTCCCCGGTGGCGAGCAGCGCGCTGGGCCGCGACGTGAAACGGCTCACCGAGTGGTCGGAGACGACGGACACCGGGGACCGTGACGAACTCAAACCCGGTGTTGCGGACCGGTCCTGGTCGCACGTCAGCGTGTCGGCACGCGAATGCATCGGGGTGTCGCGGTGCCCGTTCGGCACAGACTGTTTCGCCGAACGGGCGCGCGGCCGGGCCGGTGAGGCCGACGTCGTGGTGACCAACCACGCGCTGCTGGCCATCGACGCCATCGGTGATGCCAACGTGCTGCCCGAACACGAGTTGCTCGTCATCGACGAGGCGCACGAACTGGTCGACCGCGTCACCGGGGTCGCCACCGCCGAACTGTCGGCCACGCTGCTGGGAATCGCGCACCGGCGGGCCGCGCGGGTGGTGACGCCCGAACTCGCCGAACGGCTGGAGGCCGCGTCGACGACGTTCTCGTCGGCGGTTTTCGAGGCCCGTCCCGGCCGGATCGACGTTCTCGACGAGGAGTTGGGAAGCTACCTGGCCGCTCTGCGCGACGCCGCGCACGCGGCACGCACCGCGGTCGACACCGCGCCCAACGATCCGAAGACGGCGTCGGCGCGCGCCGAGGCGGCCACCGCGCTGTCGGATGTCAGCGACACCGCCGCCCGGATCCTCGACTCGTTCGTGCCGGCCATTTCCGACCGCACCGACGTGGTGTGGCTCGACCACATCGACGACGCCAGGTCCGGCAGCCGCGCGGTGCTGCGGGTTGCGCCGCTCTCGGTGGCCGGGCTGTTGCGAAGCAGGCTGTTCGGGCATTCGACAGCGGTGTTGACCTCCGCGACGCTGACCATCGGGGGCAGTTTCGATGCGATGGCCGCCGCATGGGGTCTGTCCGGCGGCGCCGACCGCGAGCCCGGTCAGCAGAGCAGCGCCGTGCGCTGGCGCGGTCTGGACGTCGGGTCGCCGTTCGACCATGCGAAGTCGGGCATCCTCTACGTCGCCGCGCACCTGCCGCCGCCCGGCCGTGACGGCGCCGGATCCGCGGAACAACTCGACGAGATCTGCGCGCTGATCGAGGCCGCCGACGGCCGCACGTTGGGGTTGTTCTCGTCGATGCGCGCCGCCAAGTCGGCGGCGGAGGTGATGCGCGAGCGACTCGACACCCCCGTGCTGTGCCAGGGCGATGACAACACGTCGGCACTGGTCCAGCGTTTCGCCGACGACGAGCAGACCTCACTGTTCGGCACGCTGTCGCTCTGGCAGGGCGTCGACGTGCCGGGGCCCTCGTTGTCGCTGGTGCTCATCGACCGCATCCCGTTTCCCCGCCCAGACGATCCGCTGCTCACCGCGAGGCAGCGCAGGGTGGCCGCGCGCGGCGGCAACGGTTTCATGGCGGTCGCGGCCAGCCATGCGGCGCTGCTGCTCGCCCAGGGCGCCGGAAGATTGCTGCGCGGCATGGACGACCGCGGCGTGGTGGCCGTGCTGGATTCCCGGATGGCCACCGCCCGCTACAGCGGATTCCTGCGCGCATCGCTGCCGCCGTTCTGGGCGACGACCGACGGCGCAGCGGTGCGGGCGGCGCTGCAGCGTCTTCGCGGCCCGCGCTGACCTCCGCGATACCCGCAGTCGGCGGCGCGAATTCACTATCCTGTCGACAACGTTCGGCCGCCGGAGTCACGCCGCTGCGGCCACGAGGGAAAGGCGGCGTCCATGAGCCCGTCGAGAAGGCCGCGCGCACTGTTCGGCATCGCGGTCACCGGCTGCGCGGTCCTGGCCGCCGTCGCCTGCTCCACCACGCTGGCGGGCAGCCCGGTGTCCGTGTTCGACGACCCGTTCCGGGTGGCGGGGATGCCGGCCACCGACGGCCCGACCGGGTTGCGCCCCGGCGCCGAAGGCCCCGCACGCGATGTCCGCGACACTGACGGTGGCGCGATGGATGAGCTCGCCGCGAACGCGATCAGCGACATCGAAGACTACTGGGCGAGGGCCTACGAGGAGACCTTCGACGAGAGGTTCCGCCCGGTCGCCGAACTGATCTCGTGGGACGCCAACGGGTTTGACGGCGAGTTCTGCGGCGAGGACACCTACGGTCTGGTCAACGCCGGCTACTGCTACGCCGACCGGACCATCGGTTGGGACCGTGGCGAGTTGCTGCCCGGACTGCAGCGCGCACACGGGGACATCGGCGTGCTGATGGTTCTCGCGCACGAGTACGGGCACGCCGTCTCGCGGTTGGCCGGCCTGACGAAGAAGGACACGCCGACGCTGGTCGCCGAGCAGCAGGCCGACTGCTTCTCCGGCGCCTATATGCGCTGGGTCGCCGAGGACTCCTCACCGCGGTTCACGCTGAGCACCGGCGAGGGCCTCAACAACGTACTCGCCGGCGTCATCTCCGTCCGCGATCCGCTGCTGACCGAGGGCGATCCCGATGCCGGTGTCGACGAGCACGGTTCGGCATTCGAGCGGTTGTCGGCGTTCCAGTTCGGCTTCACCGACGGCCCGTCGGCGTGCGCGGGCATCGATCTGGCCGAGATCGACCAGCGGCGCGGAGACCTGCCGGTGCTGCTGCCCGAGGACCAGACGGGCGAGTTGCCGGTCACCGAGGACTCGGCCCGCTCGATCGTCGATGCGATGGGAATCCTGTTCTCGCCCAAGAACCCTCCCGCGCTGAGCTTCGATGCCGAGGCCGCGCGCAGCTGTCCGGACGCCCGGCCGAGCCCGCCCGCGTCCTTCTGCCCGGCGACCAACACGATCGTCGTCGATCTGCCCGCGCTCGAGGAGATGGGCGCACAGGCCGATCCCCGGGACGGCGGAAGCCTGGCCACCGGCGACAACATGGCCTACTCGGTGCTGGTGTCGCGGTACATGCTGGCGATCCAGCATGAACACGCTGGGGTGGCACTGGACAGCGCCGAGGCCGCGCTGCGGACCGCGTGTCTGACCGGGGTCGCGACGGTGAAGATGACCGAAGAAGTGACCACCCCCGACGGTGACACGGTCGCGCTCACCGCCGGCGACGTCGACGAGGCGGTCTCCGGCATTCTCACCAACGGGTTGGTCGCCAGCGATGTCAACGGGGAATCCGTGCCTTCGGGGTTCTCCCGCATCGACGCCTTCCGGCTGGGGGTCCTCAGCGACGCGGAGCGCTGCTTCAAACGCTTTCCGTGAGCCGGGGTCTGCGGCGGCGTCACGCCAAGGTGATCAGCCCTAGTTCGTTGTCGCCGGCCAGCAGCCGGTGATGGGGCAGCACCCGGACCGTGTACCCGACCGATCCGGCGATCGGCAGCGGTGTCGTCGCGGTGAAGATCTCGTCGCCGCTCTCGGCCGTGCCCGCGTGGTCCATCGGCACGATGGCCGGGTCGAGGAGCGAATCGCCGGCGTCGACGCGGCCCAGCACCGCCTGCACCGCCACCTCGTCGGGACGCAGGCGGCCGAGCGACACCGTCGCGGTCAGCGTCAGTTCCGAGCCCAGTAGCGGGGTGTCAGGCAGCCCGTAGCTGTCGACGTCGGTGATCTTGACGTGCGGCCAGGCCTGTCTGACCCGCCTGCGGTAGTCGGCGAGTTCGCGTGCCGCGCCGAAGGGCTGGCCGAACTCCGGTGCGCTGCCGGGCTCGATCACCTGTCGCAGCGCATGGGCCGCAGGCAGATAGTACTTCTCGGTGTAGTCGCGAACCATGCGGGAGGCCAACACCTTCGGCCCCAGCGTCTGCAACGTGTGGCGAACCATTTCGACCCACCGGGTCGGGACGCCGTTCTCGTCGCGGTCGTAGAACTTCGGTGCGACCGCACGCTCGAGCAGGTCATACAACGCCGCGGCCTCGAGGTCGTCGCGCCTGCCCTCGTCGGCCAGTCCGTCGGCAGTCGGTATCTCCCAACCGTTCTCACCGTCATACCACTCGTCCCACCACCCGTCGCGGATGGACAGGTTCAGGCCACCGTTGAGCGCACTCTTCATCCCCGAGGTGCCGCACGCCTCCAGCGGGCGCAGCGGGTTGTTCAGCCACACATCGCAACCGTGGTAGAGCTTGCGCGCCATCGAGATGTCGTAGTCGGGCAGGAAGGCGATGCGGTGGCGCAGGTCTTCCCGGTCGGCGAACCTCACGATCTGCTGGATCAGCGCCTTGCCGCCCTCGTCGGCGGGGTGCGATTTCCCGGCCACGATCAGCTGCATGGGGCGCTTGTCGTCGAGCAGCAATCTGGCCAGCCGTTCGGGATCGCGCAGCATCAGCGTCAGCCGCTTGTAGGTCGGCACCCGGCGAGCGAACCCGATGGTGAGTACGCCTGGATCGAAAGCGGTTGCCACCCAGCCGAGCTCGGCGTCAGAGGCACCACGCTCCAGCCAGGAGCGGCGCAGCCGGGCGCGGACGTCCTCGATCAGCTCGGCGCGCAGCTGCGAGCGGATCCACCACAGATGTCCCGAATCGACCTGCTGCAACCTCGACCAGGACTCGGTCTCACGCAGCGAGGTCAGGTCCTCGCTGCCGAGCAGCTCGCGTCCCAGCTCCATCCACTGCGGCGCCGCCCAGGTGGGCGCGTGCACGCCGTTGGTGATCGACCCGATCGGAACCTCGCCCGGGTCGAAACCCTGCCACAGATCGTTGAACATCACCCGGCTCACCCGCCCGTGCAGCAGGGACACCCCGTTGGCGCGCTGGGCCAGGCGAAGGCCCATGTGCGCCATGTTGAATTTCGTCGGGTCATCCTCGGCGCCGAAGGCGAGGATGCGTTCCAGCGGCACCCCGGGCAACAGCGGGGAGCCGCCCACCGCGGGCGCGCCGAGCTCAGGCCCGAAATACCGCTCCACCATCTCGACCGGGAACCGGTCGATGCCCGCGGCGACCGGGGTGTGGGTGGTGAACACGGTGGACGCCCGGACCACCGACAGCGCGGTGTCGAAGTCCAGACCGGCCTCGATCAGCTCACGGATGCGTTCGGCGCCCAGGAACCCGGCGTGGCCTTCGTTCATGTGGAAGACCTCCGGGGCGGCCAGGCCTTCCAGTTCGGTGAACGCGCGGATGGCGCGCACACCGCCGATACCGGCCAGGATCTCCTGCCGGATTCGGTGCTCCTGGTCACCGCCGTACAGCCGGTCGGTGACAGAGCGCAGCTCGTGCTCGTTCTCCGGGATGTCAGAGTCCAACAGCAGCAACGGAATTCGACCGACCTGCGCAATCCAGATCCGTGCCGAAAGCTGCGCACCGTCGGGCAGCGCCAGCTCGACGAGGACCGCGGCGCCCCGCGCATCGGTCAACAGCCGCAGCGGCAGACCCTGCGGATCCAGCGCCGGATAGGCCTCGTGCTGCCAACCGTCGGCGGTCAGCGACTGGCGGAAGTACCCGCAGCGGTAGTACAGGCCCACGGCGATCAGCGGCAGTCCGAGGTCTGAGGCCGACTTCAGGTGATCGCCGGCCAGGATTCCGAGGCCACCCGAATAGTTCGGCAGCACCTCGGCCACGCCGAACTCCATCGAGAAGTACGCGATGCCCCGCGGCGGTTCCGCATCCTGTTCGTCGCCGAGCTGCTGGTACCACAGCGGCCTGCTCAGGTAGTCGTCGAGGTCGGCGGCCAGCGCATCGAGGCGCCGGACGAAGGATTCGTCGGCGGCCAGCTCCTCCAACCGGGCGGGACCGACCTGACCGAGCAGCGCCACCGGGTCTCCACCGACCTGTTCCCACAGCCTCGGGTCGATCGCCTCGAACAGATCCTGGGTCGGTTTGTCCCAGGACCAGCGCAGATTGACAGAGAGCCGCTCGAGCGCGGACAACTGTTCGGGAAGGTGGGCACGGACGGTGAATCTGCGGAGAGCTTTCACGCGTGGTCACCTTACTGCCGCGCGGCGTCCTCCGGTGGGATGATCATCCGCCCCGGCCGGCGGACCCGATGACCGACGAAAGGTTGAGTCGGACACTACGGTGGGTATAGGCGCGACAGGGCTTTGAGCCGGGCCTGCGGACGGGGACAGGACCACACCGGCCGAGCAGGTTGAGAACGAGGCAACGACGCGCGGTGCACGCCGTGCGGTGCTGATCGAGTGGTAGGGAGTGCCAGGGAGTGATCGCGTGACCGCCGGTCGAATCGAGATCGATGACGTCCAGCCCGTGGTGTCGGAAGGGCGCTTCCCCGCCAAAGCGGTCGTCGGCGAGGTTGTCCCGGTGTCGGCAACGGTGTGGCGGGAGGGCCACGACGCGGTGGCGGCAACCCTGGTGGTCCGCTACCACGGCACGGCCTATCCCGCGTTGGCCGACGAGCCCCCGGGCCGGGTCCGCTCCACCGAGGCGGTGCCGATCCAGGAGGTCGTCACCCCCGGACCGCGGGTGCGGCCGCTGGCCCTGCCGATGGCCCCGGGTCGCACCCCCGACGTGTTCCACGGCCAGTTCACTCCGGACGAGGTCGGACTGTGGACGTTTCGGGTGGACGGCTGGGGTGACCCGATCGCGACGTGGCGCAAGAACGTGACTGCGAAACTCGACGCGGGTCAGAGCGAGGGCGAGCTGAACAACGACCTGCTGATCGGGGCCCGTCTGCTGGACCGCGCCGCGACGGGCGTGCCCCGTCAGGACCGCTACCCGCTGGCGGAGGCGGCCGCCCGGCTGCGCGAGCCGGGCGATCCGTACTACCGCGCCGGCGCTGCGCTGGCCCCCGACCTGGTGGCGCTGCTCGATCAGTACCCGCTGCGCGAGCTCGTCACCCGCGGCAAGCAGTACGGCATCTGGGTGGACCGCCCGCTGGCGCGGTTCAGCTCCTGGTATGAGTTGTTCCCGCGCTCCACCGGCGGGTGGGACAGTTCCGGCCATCCTGTGCACGGGACGTTCGCCACCGCCACCAAGGCGTTGCCGCGGGTGGCCCGGATGAACTTCGACATCGTCTATCTGCCGCCGATCCATCCGATCGGCAAGGTGCACCGCAAGGGGCGCAACAACAGCGTCACCGCCGCACCGGGGGATGTCGGATCGCCGTGGGCGATCGGCAGCGACGAGGGCGGCCACGAGGCCGTCCACCCGGACCTGGGCACCATCGAGGACTTCGACGAGTTCGTCAGCGCCGCACGCTACGAGGGGCTCGAGGTCGCACTGGACCTGGCGCTGCAGTGCGCGCCGGACCATCCGTGGGCCCGTGAGCACCCCGAGTGGTTCACCGTGCTGCCCGACGGCACGATCGCCTACGCGGAGAACCCGCCGAAAAAATACCAGGACATCTACCCGCTGAATTTCGACAACGATCCCGCCGGGCTCTACGAGGAAGTGCTGCGGGTGGTCAAGTTCTGGGTGTCGCACGGCGTCAAGGTGTTTCGGGTCGACAACCCGCACACCAAGCCGCCCAACTTCTGGGCCTGGCTCATCGGGGAGGTGAAGAACACCGATCCTGACGTGCTGTTCTTGGCCGAGGCGTTCACCCGGCCGGCGCGACTGTTCGGACTGGCCAAGCTCGGGTTCACGCAGTCCTACACATATTTCACCTGGCGAACCGCCAAGTGGGAGCTGATCGAGTTCGGTGAGTCGATCGCCGAGCACGCCGACTACAGCAGGCAGAGCCTGTGGGTGAACACCCCCGACATCCTGCACGAGAGCTTGCAGCACGGCGGTCCGGGCATGTTCGCGATCCGGGCCGTGCTCGCGTCGACGATGAGCCCCACCTGGGGCATGTACTCCGGCTTCGAACTGTTCGAGCACCGCGCCGTGCGCGAGGGCAGTGAGGAGTACCTGAACTCGGAGAAGTACGAGTTGCGGCCCCGCGACTTCGAGGCAGCGCTGTCCGACGGCGAATCGCTGGAGCCATTCATCACCCGGCTCAACGAAATCCGCCGCCTGCACCCGGCTCTGCAGCAGATGCGCACCATCAAGTTCCACCACGTCGACAACGATGCGCTGCTGGCCTACAGCAAGTTCGATCCCGTCTCGGGCGATCAGGTGCTTGTGGTGGTGACTCTCAACCCGTTCGGCCCGGAGGAGGGAACGCTGTGGCTGGACATGGAGGCGCTGGGCATGGACCTGCAGGACCGCTTCTGGGTGCGCGACGAGATCTCGGGCGAGGAATACCAGTGGGGCCAGAGCAATTACGTGCGTCTGGAGCCGGCCAAAGCCGTGGCCCACGTGTTCAACATGCCCCAGGTTCCCGCCGACCAACGAGCCAACCTTCTGCGTAGGGAGTGACGACATGACCAACGCGTCCAATATCCAGAATCAGGTGGACAGCCCGCACCTGCGGCCGCACACCGCCGACCTGAACCGGCTGCTGGCCGGCGAGCACCACGACCCGCATTCGGTCCTCGGCGCGCATGAATACGACGATCACACCGTGATCCGCGCCTTCCGGCCGCACGCCGTAGAGGTGGTCGCGGTGATCGGCGGCACGCGATATCCGTTGCGCCACATCGAGGCAGGCCTGTTCGCCGTCGCGGTCCCGTTCGTCAATCTGATCGACTACCGGTTCGAGATCAAGTACTCCGAAGACGAGTCGGCCTTCGTGCACACCGTCGCCGATGCCTACCGGTTCCTTCCGACCCTCGGCGAGGTCGACCTGCACCTGTTCTCCGAGGGCCGGCACGAACGGCTCTGGGAGGTCCTCGGGGCGCACCCGCGCAGCTTCACCACCCCCGACGGTGAGGTCACCGGGGTGTCGTTCGCGGTGTGGGCGCCGAACGCCAAGGGTGTGAGCGTCACCGGCGATTTCAACCACTGGGGCAACGAGGCGCAGATGCGCGTGCTCGGCTCCACCGGCGTGTGGGAGCTGTTCTGGCCCAACTTCCCTGACGGCGGGCTCTACAAGTTCCGGGTGCACGGCGCCGACGGGGCGGTCACCGACCGCGCCGATCCGATGGCGTTCGCGACCGAAGTCCCTCCGCAGACCGCCTCGCGCGTGTTCGAGAGCGACTACACGTGGAACGACGAGGAGTGGATGAGCGGGCGGGCGCTGCGCAATCCCGTCTTCGAACCGATGAGCACCTACGAGGTGCACCTGGGCTCATGGCGGCCCGGACTGAGCTATACCGAGCTGGCCGAGCAGCTCACCGCTTATGTTGTTGAGCACGGCTTCACCCACGTCGAGATGCTGCCGGTGGCCGAGCATCCGTTCGGGGGTTCCTGGGGATACCAGGTCACCTCGTACTATGCGCCGTCGTCGCGGTTCGGCACTCCCGACGAGTTCCGCTACCTCGTCGACGCGCTGCACCGGGCCGGCATCGGCGTGATCGTGGACTGGGTGCCCGCCCACTTCCCGAAGGACGCGTGGGCGCTGGGCCGCTTCGACGGCACCGCGCTCTACGAGCACGGCGATCCCCGCCGCGGCGAGCAATTGGACTGGGGCACTTATGTGTTCGACTTCGGTCGAGCCGAGGTGCGCAACTTCCTGGTGGCGAACGCGCTGTACTGGCTGCAGGAGTTCCACGTCGACGGGCTCCGCGTGGACGCCGTCGCCTCGATGCTCTACCTCGACTATTCCCGCCCGGAAGGCGGCTGGTCGCCGAACATCTACGGTGGCCGCGAGAATCTCGAGGCCGTGCAGTTCCTGCAGGAGATGAACGCCACCGTGCACAAGATCAACCCCGGCATCGTCACCATCGCCGAGGAGTCGACCTCCTGGCCGGGCGTGACGCGCCCGACAAGCCTTGGCGGCCTCGGCTTTTCGATGAAGTGGAACATGGGATGGATGAACGACACGTTGGAGTTCATCAAGCGGGACCCGATCCACCGCAGCTACCACCACCACGAGATCACCTTCTCGATGCTGTACGCGTTCAGCGAGAACTACGTGCTGCCGATCAGCCACGACGAGGTGGTGCACGGCAAGGGCACGCTGTGGGGCCGGATGCCAGGCGACGATCACAGCAAGGCCGCAGGCATTCGCGGCCTGCTCGCCTACCAGTGGGCACACCCGGGCAAGCAGCTGCTGTTCATGGGCCAGGAATTCGGCCAGCGTGCCGAGTGGTCCGAGGAGCGCGGGGTCGACTGGTTCCAGCTCGACGAGCAGGGCTTCTCCGACGGAATTCTGCGAATGCTCACCGATGCCAACGAGATCTACCGCACGCGCCGGGCGTTGTGGTCGCGGGACACCCAACCCGAGGGCTACTCCTGGATCGACGCGAACGACTCCGCCAACAACGTGCTGAGCTTCCTGCGGTTCGGCGACGACGGCTCGATGATGGCGTGCGTGTTCAATTTCTCGGGCTCAGAGCACACCCGCTACCAGTTGGGGCTGCCGCATGCGGGCAAGTGGCGCGAGGTGCTCAACACCGATTCCGATACCTATCACGGTTCGGGCATCGGCAACTACGGTGCCGTGGAGGCCACCGACGAGCCGTGGCACGGCAGGCCGGCCTCAGCGGTGATGGTGCTGCCGCCCCTGACCGCGCTGTGGTTCGAGCCCGAAAAACCCTGACCGACTTTGCGGCGAAATCGCATTCCACGCGCCAAATCCCGAGTCGGGGCCGCATGGAATGCGATTTCGGCGGGATCAGTAGAGGGCGTTGGCCAGATTGCGCCGCCCCGCGATGACGTCCGGGTCGGCTGGGTCGAACAGATCGAAGAGCTCGATGAGGCGGGTGCGCACCCGGGTGCGGTCGTCGCCTTCGGTGCGCTTCACCAGAGCGGTCAGCCGCGCGAACGCGGCGGCGACATCCTGCTGCATGACCTCGACGTCGGCGGCGGCGAACGCGGCGTCGATGTCGTCGGGTGCCGCATCGGCCGCGGCGATCGCGTCCCGGGAATGCGTGGTCGCACGCTGCAGGAACTCGATCTGACGCACTGCGCCCTTGGCCTCGGGATGATTCGGGTCGGCGTCGAGGATCGCCTGGTACGCGTTGCGTGCGGCGTCGAAATCCCCGGCGTCGAGATGGGCGCGCGCCTGCTCAACCTCGGGATCGACCGCTTCAGCGCCGTCTGCATCGCCGGCACCCCCGGCGAGCTTGCCGGCTGTTGCGCTCAGCAGGGAGTCGATCCAGCGCCGCAGCTGCTCGGGCGGCTGCATGCCCTCGAAACTGGACAGCGGTCGGCCCGCGGCCAACGCCACAACGGTCGGCACCGCCTGCACACCGAACATCTGCGCGACGCGCGGCGTGGTGTCGACATTGACCGAGGCGAAGGCCCACTTGGGGCCGTCGGCGGCGGCCAGCGCGGACAGCGCCTCACCGAGTTGGACACTGGAATCGCTGCGCGGCGACCACAGCAGCACGACGACGGGCACCTCGGTGGAGCGCGCCAGCACCTCGGCTTCGAGGTTGGCTTCGGTGATCTCCACGCCACCCGGGTTCCCTGCCGGCGCGCTATCGCCGGCCGCGGGGCGTTGCTTGAGCGCCGACAGGTCGACAGCTCCCGTCAGCGCAGACGAAATTCGGGGTCCAGGTCGAGTCACATCTCAAGTCTGTCACGTCGTTTCGGGTACCGGCGCGCCCGGTCGAGGAAGCCCGTCGGAAACCGGCTGGGATCCCATCCGACCACTGCGATCAGCCCATATGAGGAAGATCACACTACCTAACGGTACGATGCTGCCCAGCAACGCCAGCAACCACGTCCCGACACCCCATTTGTTCAAGATCCCGACGACGAGCGCGGCCACCCCGAACGCGACGAACACGCCGCCGTGCACCGGGCCGAACACCTTCACACCGATCTCGGTCTGCGGTGAGCCCAGGTACTTGAAGTACATACCGAGCAGCAGTCCGACCCAGCTGACCGCCTCGGCAAAAGCGATCAACCGGAACCAGCCCGCCGCGCTGCGGAGGTCGTAAGCGCTAGTCATGCCGGCCATTGTGCCCGACCGCACGACCAGCTACTACACCGCGTCGTTGATGCGAGTTGCTCAGGGCCTGCGCAGGATCAGGGCGTCACCCTGCCCGCCGGCGCCGCACAGCGCGGCCACCGCGTAGCCCGAACCGCGACGAGCCAACTCCAGCGCGGCGTGCAGCGTGATCCGCGCGCCGGACATCCCGATCGGGTGACCGATAGCGATGGCGCCGCCGTTGGTGTTCACCTTCTCAGCGTCGATCCCCAACTCCTTGGTCGACGCGAGCGCCACGGCGGCGAATGCCTCGTTGATCTCGACGACGTCGAGCTGGTCGACCGAGATGCCTTCCTTGGTCAGCGCCTTCTTGATCGCGTTGGCCGGCTGGCTCTGCAGCGTCGAATCCGGACCGGCCACCACGCCGTGGGCACCGATCTCGCACAGCCAACTCAGCCCCAACTCCTCGGCCTTGGCCTTGCTCATCACCACGACCGCGCATGCGCCGTCGGAGATCTGCGACGCCGAACCGGCGGTGATGGTGCCGTCCTTGCGGAACGCGGGCTTCAGGCCCGAGAGCGACTCGGCGCTGGTATCGGCGCGGATGCCCTCGTCCTCGCTGAACTCGATCGGGTCGCCCTTGCGCTGCGGGATCTTGACGGGCACCACCTCGTCGGCGAAGACCCCGTCCTTCCACGCCCTGGCCGCCTTCTGATGCGACGACGCCGCGTACTCGTCCTGCTCGGCGCGGGTGAACCGGTCGACGTCGTTGCGCTGCTCGGTCAGCGCGCCCATCGGCTGATCGGTGAACACGTCGTGCAAACCGTCGTAAGCCAGGTGATCGAGCGCCGTGACGTCGCCGTACTTGTACCCTGACCGGCTGTTCATCAGCAGGTGCGGGGCCTGGGTCATCGACTCCTGACCACCGGCGACGATGACGTCGAACTCACCCGCCCGGATCAGCTGATCGGCCAGCGCGATCGCATCGATGCCCGACAGGCACATCTTGTTGATCGTCAGCGACGCCACGTCCCACGGGATGCCGGCAGCCACCGCAGCCTGCCGCGCCGGCATCTGGCCGGCGCCGGCCGTCAACACCTGGCCCATGATCACGTACTCGACCGCGGAGGCGGGAACGTTCGCCTTCTCCAGCGCGCCGGCGATCGCCACGGCACCGAGATCACTGCCCTTGAAATCCTTGAGCGAACCCATCAGCTTGCCCACCGGGGTACGCGCTCCAGCAACGATCACTGACGTCGTCATGACGACCTCCACACTTGTTTCGGATGGCTGGAAAGAGGCTATACGTGCGCACCGGCCTATTCGAAACTGATCTTGTCAGGTTACCTTTACGTTATGACCGCCGAGCAGACTGACGCCCGTCCGGCATTGGCCACCGCGCTGGTGACCGGGATTGACCATGTCGGCATCGCCGTCCCCGATCTGGACGTGGCGATCAAGTGGTATCACGACCACCTGGGCATGATCGTGCTCCATGAGGAGATCAACGAGGAGCAGGGTGTCCGCGAGGCGATGCTGTCGGTGCGCGGCGCGCCGGTGGGCAGCGCACAGATCCAGTTGATGTCGCCGCTGGACGAGACCTCGACGATCGCCAAGTTCATCGACAAGCGGGGCCCCGGCCTGCAACAGCTGGCCTACCGAACCAGCGACATCGACGCGCTCAGCGAGCGCCTGCGTGAGCAGGGCGTCCGGCTGCTGTACGACACCCCGCGGCGCGGCACCGCGAACTCGCGGATCAATTTCATCCATCCGAAGGACGGCGGCGGCGTGCTGATCGAGCTGGTCGAGCCCGCCAAGGATTCGGCAGCGCACTAGGACCACCGGCGGGTCGGACCGCGCGTGGCGCGGTGCGTCCAGCACGACGTGTGCCAGTGACGCCGATCGTCCACCCCTTCCGGATCGTCGACCGGCCACACGACGACGTGCGCCGTGCCCGGCCGAATCTCGTGATCGCACCCCGGACACCGGTAAGCCTTGGCCGCCCGCGCGCCCGGCACCGTGCGGACCTCATAGTCGTAGCCGTCGGCGCCCGCCTCGATGCGCCGCGGCGCGGGCAGCGGGTCACGCACCGGCGCTCGTCTGCGCGGAATGCGCCGCCTGCCCATCAGAACAGTCGGAACTCGTCGTTGTCCATGCCCCGCATCTTGTCGTAATCCAAAGTCACACAACGGATTCCACGGTCAGTTGCCAGCGTGCGGGCCTGCGGTTTTATCTGCTGGGCGGCGAACACCCCGGCGACCGGCGCCAGCAGCGAGTCCCGGTTAAGCAGCTCGAGGTAGCGGGTGAGTTGTTCGACTCCGTCTATCTCGCCCCGGCGCTTGATCTCCACAGCGACCGAGCGGCCCCGCTCGTCCCGGCACAGCAGGTCGACCGGCCCGATCGGGGTCATGTACTCGCGACGCACCAATGTGTAGCCGGCGCCGAGCAGTTCGACGTGCTCGGCCAGCAGGGCCTGCAGATGCGCCTCGACGCCGTCCTTGACCAGACCCGGGTCGACACCCAACTCATGGGAGGAGTCGTGCTCGATTCCCTCCACCGTGATCCGCAACTGCTCCCCCGCCTTGTTCTCGACCACCCAGACCGGCGCTTCGCCGTCGGGCTGCTCGATGATCCAGCAGGGGGGAGACATCCAGTTCAGGGGCTTGTAGGCACGGTCGTCGGCATGCACACTGACCGAC
Organism: Mycobacterium sp. 4D054; assembly: GCF_052245755.1. NCBI lineage: Bacteria > Bacillati > Actinomycetota > Actinomycetes > Mycobacteriales > Mycobacteriaceae > Mycobacterium > Mycobacterium sp. 4D054. The sequence continues at coordinate 10,073 of NZ_JBQQCF010000053.1, read as the reverse complement.
CCGTCTGCCTTGAACAGCAACAGCCGCCGGGCCGAAGGCAGGTGAGCGGTGAGTCGTCCGACGTAGTCCACGGTGCACTGGGCGATGACGAGGCGCACGGAACCACCATAGATGTCGGACGAAGTGTCACTAGGCTGACGCCACAATGAACGCGACGAAGAGCGTGCCGCATCGGTTGGGCCGAGTGCTGGAGAGGGTGACTCGACAGAGCGGGCGGCTGGGGACGCCGGACTACGGGTCCTGGCTGCTGGGCAAGCCGGAGGAAAGCCAAGCCCGACGACGCGTCCGCATCCAGGTCATCCTGACAATCCTTCTCCTGTTCACCAACATCCTGGGCATCGCGGTGTCGCTGTTGCTCAACACGGTCGCCATCCCGGTGCCCAGTGTCTTCTCCGACGCCCCCGCGTGGCTGACCTTCGGCGTCGTGCCCGCCTACATGGTGCTGGCCCTGGTTTTCGGCACGGCGTGGATCACCTCGCGGACCGTCGGGTCGTTGCGCTGGGCGATCGAAGAGCGCAGCCCGACGCGCACCGATCAGCGCAACGTGTTCCTCGCCCCGTCGCGGGTGGCGCAGATGCTGCTGCTGCTCTGGGGTTTCGGCGCTGCGCTGCTGACGCTGCTGTACGGCCTGCAGGACACGGCCTTCATCCCGCGGTTCCTGTTCGCGGTGGGCTTTCCGGGCATCGTGGTCGCGACCGCGTGTTACATGATCACCGAGTTCGCGTTGCGCCCGATCGCCGCGCAGGCGCTCGAGGCGGGCCGGCCGCCGCGCCGGCTGGCGCACGGTGTGATGGGCCGGACCATGACCGTGTGGCTGCTGAGTTCCGGGGTGCCCGTCCTCGGCATCCTGCTGCTCGCGATATTCGCGCTGGCCCTGCAGAATCTGAGCTCGACGCAGTTCGCCATAGCAGTGATGATCATCGCGCTGGTCGCCCTGCTCTTCGGGTTGATCCTGATGTGGCTGCTGTCATGGCTCATCGCCACCCCGGTGCGCGTCGTGCGGGCCGCGCTCCAGCACGTGGAGGACGGCGATCTGGACTGCAACCTGGTGGTGTTCGACGGCACCGAACTCGGTGAGCTGCAGCGCGGCTTCAACTCGATGGTGCACGGCTTACGCGAACGCGAGCGGGTGCGCGACCTTTTCGGCCGGCACGTCGGCCGCGAAGTCGCCCTGGCCGCCGAGAAGCAGCAGATAGAACTCGGCGGCGAGGAACGCCACGCGGCCGTCATCTTCATCGACATCATCGGTTCCACCCAGCTCGTCACGAGCAGGCCCGCCGCCGAGGTCGTCGAGTTGCTCAACCGGTTCTTCGACGTGGTCGTCGACGAGGTCGACAACCACCACGGGCTGGTGAACAAGTTCGAGGGCGACGCGGTCCTGGCGGTGTTCGGCGCGCCCGTCGCGCTGGACAACGCCGAGACCGAGGCGCTCTCGGCAGCCCGCGCGATGGCGCGGCGGCTGCGCACCGAGGTGCCGGAGTGCGCCGCGGGCATCGGCGTAGCGGCCGGCCAGGTGGTGGCGGGCAATGTCGGGGCCAAGGAACGTTTCGAGTACACGGTGATCGGTGAGCCGGTCAACGAAGCCGCGAGATTGAGCGAACTGGCCAAGAACGAGCCTCACCTGCTGGTGGCCTCGGCCGACGCGGTCGAGGGCGCGACCGAGTCCGAGCGTGCGCACTGGCAGCTGGGTGAGACCGTGACGCTGCGCGGGCACGATCAGCCCACGCGGCTGGCCACCCCGGCCGGTGAACCGTAGGTCACCGCGAAGGACGGGACCGCCTCGGTTGGCAAACCTGCCCCGGATCGGCATGTCCCAACCGGAAATCGGTCGGTGTCCGGATTCGTGATGTACAGCGACGGCCAACGACGTCGAGCATGGTGGGGACGAGCCGGGAGAGGCGGTTGAGGATGACGATCAGTGTGGCCGAGCGCGCGGAGCTGCGCAGTGCGGTCGGTGAACTGTTGGCCGACAAGTGCACCGAGGCCGACGTGCGGCGGGTGATGAACTCCGAGGAGGGCTTCGATCGCGAACTGTGGGGTCGATTGGCCGATCAGGGTGTGCTGGGCATGCTCGTCGACGCCGACTTCGGCGGGCTGGGTTTCGGTGCTCTGGAACTCGAAGCCGTCGCCGAGGAGACCGGCGCCGCGCTGCTTCCGGGACCGTTCATCTCCAGCGCCGTGCTGACCGTCGCATTGATCAACGCAGCGGGTTCCGACGAGGACAAGCAGCGATTGCTGCCCTCTCTGGCCGACGGCGCTGCCATCGGCACCGTGGCCCTGACAGGCCGGACCGGTTCGTGGACGGCCGACGGCGTGGACGTGCAAGCGGGTGCCGACGGCACCCTCACCGGCGCCGCGCACTACGTCACGTGGGGGCAGGTCGCCGACGTCGTGCTGGTCGTCGCCCGCACCGACGACGGTGTCGGCGTGTTCGAGGTGGACACGGCCGCAACAGGTTTCGACCGGGCCGCGGTCACCGTGTTCGACCCGACCGTGCGTCTGTCCACCTACACGTTCACCAACACCCCCGCGCGCCGCCTCGGCACCGCGGGCTGGGAGGCCGTCCAGGAGGCATTGGACTTCGCAGTGGTCGCGTCGGCCGGTGAGCAGGTCGGCGGCACGCGGCGCATCTTCGACATCACCATCTCCTACCTCAAGACCCGGTTCCAGTTCGGCCGGGCGATCGGTAGCTTCCAGGCACTCAAGCACATGGCTGCCGATCTGCTGTTGGAGGTCGAGTCGGCTACCTCGGCGGCGCGAAACGCCGCGGCACAGCTCGCCTCCACCGACGACACGGCCGACAGCACTGCCGAGGCGCGTGCCGGGGCCGTCGCGCTGGCCGGGTTCGCCTGCGCCGAGGCCTATGTGAAGACCGCCATGGCTGCGGTACAGATGCACGGCGGCATCGGCTTCACCTGGGAGCACCCCGCCCACCTGTACGTCCGTCGGGCCCGCAGCAGCCTGCAACTGTTCGGCGGCTCGGCTTCGCACCGCGAACGCTACCTGCTCTCGAAGGGCGCATGAGAAATGAGCGACAACAATCTGCCCGGCTCCGACGAACTGCGCGCCGAGGTCCGCCAATGGCTGGCCCAGAACTGGACCGGTGTCACGCTGCCCAAGTCCGATGACCCGTGGGTCAGCCCGCCCGAGCGGATCGCGTGGCTGGACAAGGTTGTCGAGGCCGGCTACGGCGCACCCACCTACCCCACCGAATGGTACGGACGGGCGTACCCCAACAAGCTGGCCAAGGTGATCGCCGAGGAGTTCCGCGCGGTCCGCGCGCCCGGCGCCTGCCAGGACCAGTTCAGCATCCCGGCCAACACGACGCTCGCGTTCGGCACCGATCGACTCAAGGCCGATCTGCTGCGGGACTTCCTGACCGAGAAGTCGCGCACCTGTCTGCTCTACAGCGAGCCCGGCGCCGGTTCGGATCTGGCCGGTGTGCGTACCACCGCGGTGCGCGACGGCGACCAGTGGACCATCAACGGCCAGAAGGTGTGGACCTCAGGTGCACAGACCTGCGACTACGCGCTGTTGATCGCGCGGACCGACTGGGATGTGCCCAAGCACCAGGGCATCACGTTCTTCATCGTGCCGATGAAGCAGCCCGGTATCGAGGTGCGCCCGCTCATCCAGATCACCGGTGAATCGCACTTCAACGAGGTGTTCATCACCGATGCGTTGGTGCCCGACGCCTACGTCGTCGGCGGCGTCGGCAACGGCTGGCGAGTGCTGCAGACCGCCCTGGCCTACGAGCGCTCCATCATGGGTTCCAGCAGTCGGATCGGCCGCAACAGCTCCAAGGCCAACGGCCTGGTCGAACTGGCCCGCGAGCATGGCCGTCTCGACGTCGCCGCGATCCGCCGGTCGCTGGCCGACGTGCTGGCATTGCGAGAACTGAACAGTCTCAACAATGCTCGCGCCAAGGCCGACGCCAAGCAGGGGACCTCCAGCCCGGTCATGTCGCTGGGCAAGCTGGCCATGTCTGCCATCCTGCACGCCGAGGCACGGTTGAAGACCGACATCATCGGCGCCCAGGCGCTGCTGGCCGGGGCCGAGAACCCGGAGGCCGACGACGTCAACTTCCTGACGCTCAACGCGTTCTTCACCTCGATCGGTGGCGGCACCGACCAGATTCAGCGCAACATCATCGGCGAGCGGGTCCTCGGGCTGCCCAAGGAGCCCGAAGTCGACCGCGACATCGCGTTCCGCGAGATCCGGAAGAACTGATCAGATGAGTTACGACCCACCGCTTTCCGGTGTTCGGATCCTTGATCTGAGCACCGGTCCGATGACAGCTGTCGCGCGCCTTCTCGCCGACCTGGGCGCCGAGATCACCGTGGTACAGCTGCATGGCATCACCGACGATGCGACGGTCGGCCCGTACATCGACGGCGTGCCGATCGGCACCGCGATCAACCGCAACGGCATGCCCGTCGTCGAGGTGGACGCGTCGACTCCGGCCGGCCGGCAGACGTTCGCCGGACTGCTCGACCGCGCCGACATCCTGATCGAGAACACCCGTCCCGGCTCGCAGGCCGAGGCGGCTCTGGAGGTGCGCACCATCCGCGCCCAGCACCCCGATCTGGTGATCCTGTCGATCAGTGATTTCGGGCGCGATTCGGAGTACCGCACGTGGCAGGCGACTGGCCCTGTGCTGCACGCACTTTCGAGCGAGCTGTCGCGGTCCGGCATTCCCGGGCGGGAGCCGCTGATCCCACCCGCAGATCTGCCGTACCAGGTGGCGGCCGGGCAGGCCGCGGTGATGACGCTGAGTGTGTTCCTGGACCGGTTACGCACCGGCGAAGGCGATCTGATCGACTTCGCGGTCCTCGACGGCGCGATGCAGGCCCTCGATCCGCCGTTCGGGTCTGCGGGCAGCGCGTCGGCCGGTGTCGCGGTCAGCGCCCAGCAGCGCGACTGGAATGCCGAGAAGCAGCGCTACCCGATCATCGGATGCAAGGACGGGCACGTTCGCATCTGCATCCTGTCGAAGCGGCAGTGGCACGGCATGTTCACGTTGATGGGCAAGCCCGAAGAGTTCGCCGATCCGTCCTACGACAAGCTCGGAAAGCGTTTCAGGTCACCACATCTTCTCGAAGCGATCGAACGCTTCTGCGCCGACAAGACGCGCGCGGAACTGGAAACTCAGTGCCAGGCGCACGGTGTGCCCGCGGCGGCGGTTCTCACGCTGTCGGAAGCACTCGATGCCGAACACTTCACCACCCGCGGTTTCTTCCACGACGCGGAACTGGCCCCCGGTGTGGTGGCGCCGATTCCGGCGGGCGTCAGCGAGATCGACGGCCATCGGGCCAGCGCGCTGAACGTGCCGGCGACCGCGGCACCGCGCCCGTCGGAGGCGCCGCTGCTGGCCGCTCGCGACCGCCAGGGCCAGGGTCTGCCGCTCGGCGGTGTCCGCGTCCTCGATCTCGGCGTGATCGTCGTCGGAGCCGACACCGCAAGGCTTTTCGGTGACCTCGGCGCCGACGTGGTCAAGATCGAACATTCCGCACATATGGACGGCCTGCGGATCGGCAGACCGACAGCGATGACGCAGCCGTTCGCGGCGGGCCACCGAAACAAGCGGTCGATCGGCATCGACCTGCGCCTGGAGGAGGGCCGGGAACTCGCGCACCGACTCGTGACGCAGTCGGATGTGGTGCTGACGAACTACAAGCCAGGTGTGGCCGAAGCACTCGGAATGGACTACGCGACGCTGCGCCGGATCAACCCGAACATCGTGGTGGTCGACAGTTCCGCGTTCGGCCCGACGGGCCCGTGGGCCAAGCGGTTGGGCTACGGCCCGCTGGTGCGCGCCGCGGTGGGTTTCACGAATCTGTGGACCTACCCGGGCGAAGTCGACACGTTCTGCGACACCGTCACCGTCTACCCCGACCACGTGGCCGCGCGGATCGGGACGCTGTCGGCACTGGCGTTGCTGCTGCGGCGCGAGCGCACCGGCGAGGGCGGCGCGGCCAGCATCTCGCAGGCTGAGGTGATGCTGAGCCACCTCGCCGCCGACATCGCCGCCGATGCGCTGCAGCGCGCAGGGCACACCGACACCGGCACGGTGGCCGCGGACAGCCCGTGGGGCCTGTATCGCACCGCCGGTGACGACCAGTGGGTCGCGATCACCGTGCGCGACGACACCGACCGCCGCGCGCTGGCCGGCGTCGTGGGCCACTCCGCGCAACAGTCTGCCTCGCTGGACGAGGCCGTGCGCGTCTGGACCGCGCAACGGTCGCATCTGGACGCGATGACCGTATTGCAGGCCGCGGGTGTACCGGCCGGCGCGGTGCTGCACGCCCATGAGATCCCGGGGTGGGGCTACTACGAGCAGCGCCGCGCGTTCCGCGAGGAACTGCACCCGCATGGAACCGAGCCGTTCATGATGGAGAACGTCCAGATCCACTGCGATCACGTGCCCGACCCGCCGCTGGGACAGGCGCCGTTGCTCGGTGAGCAGACCGCCGAGATCGCCACCGAACTGCTCGGGCTCGACGCCGCCGAGATCGCTGCGCTACTGGAGCGCGGTGTGCTGGAGAGCCCGGTGGTGGGGGTCCCCGCCCAGCCGTGATCAGGGCGGCGGCGCCGATCTCGTAGCATTCCAGGTGGCAGCAGCCCCACATGCGGATGCGACGGGAATGGACATCGACTTCACCAGGCTCAGGTATTTCGTCGCTGTCGCGGACGAACTGCATTTCAAGCGCGCTGCCGACAAGTTGATGATCACGCCTCCGCCGCTGAGCAAGCAGATCAAGCTGCTGGAGAAAGAACTCGGCGGACCGTTGTTCGAACGCGGCTACCACGAGGTGCGACTCAGCCCGCTCGGCCGGCAGTTGGTGGGTCCGGCGCGCGAGATCCTGCGCCAGGTTGAGGACTTCAGGTCGGCCGCGACCCGCGGGGTGCGCGGCCTGGCGCCGATCCGGGTCAGCGCGACGGCCTATGCCCCCTCGGACCTTCTCGCCGAACTGGAAGCCGTCATCGCGGGACTGCCGGTACCGACCGAGTTCAGCGTGCCGGGTTCCGCCGCCGAGGTCACCGCCAAGCTGATCGCCGGGCAGTCCGAACTCGGTCTGATCCACCTGCCCGCCACCGACAAGCGGCTCCGGCACAAGGTGGTGGCCAGCTACCAGGGCGGGATCGCCGTCCGGTTCGACGACCCGCTTGCGGCCAAGGACCTGGTGTCCATCGAGGAACTGCGCGACCGTGAAGTCGCCATCGACTTCGCCCGACCCAACCCGGTGGTGCTGGCCGGCCTCACGCGTCGGCTCAACCGCAGGGGCATCCACCGCATCGTGCGCACCACCAACCAGCGTGGCGGCGAGGTGGAGATGGCCACCCAGGTGTTCAACCGGCATCTGGTCGCGGTGGTCAGCTACGCCCCGGACTCGTTCATCGGCAAGATCTTCTCTCCGCCGGAGTTCAAGTTGATTCCCGTCGACGAAAGCACCTGGGGCCCTGCGGAAATCGCACTCTCCTGGGTACCCGAGCGGGTGCAGGCGCGGCTCGCCGAGGTCGAGTTGACCGTCGAGCAGATCGCCGACCGGTTGGGTCCGGTGCACCGCGGCGCCTGAACTCCGGCACACCGCCCTTAGGTGGCGACCTAAATGTGTTCGCCCCCAGAACAACGCGGACCGGCGGGACCGCGAACGACGATGTCGTTTTTCCGCTAGTTCTACCCCTGGCCCACGTGTCATCGTCGATGCGTGCACACCGACTTCGACCGCTGCTACCGGGCCGTGCAATCCAAGGATGCCCGGTTCGACGGCTGGTTCGTCACCGCTGTGCTCACCACAGGGATCTATTGCCGGCCGAGTTGCCCGGTCCGACCCCCGTACGCACACAACCTGCGCTTCTATCCGACCGCGGCGGCCGCCCAGCGGGCGGGTTTCCGGGCGTGCAAGCGATGCAGGCCCGACGCGTCACCGGGTTCACCGGAATGGAACATGCGCGGAGACGTCGTCGCCCGCGCGATGCGGCTGATCACCGACGGGACGGTTGACCGGGAAGGAGTCGCCGGCCTGGCCGCGCGGTTGGGATACACCGTGCGTCAGCTGGAACGGCTCACCCAGTCCGAGGTGGGAGCGACCCCTCTCGGGCTGGCGCGCGCCCAGCGCGCCCAGATGGCCCGGGTGCTGATCGAGACCACGGACATGCCCTTCACCGACGCCGCGTATGCGGCGGGGTTCTCCAGCATCCGGCAGTTCAACGACACCGTCCGCGCAGTCTGCGACATGACCCCCACGATGCTTCGCCGCCGCGCCAGGGCCCGCCGCGGCGGGGGCGGTGACGGCGGAACCGGCGTGGTGTCCCTGCGGTTGCCCGTGCGGGCGCCGTTCGCCTACGAGGGCCTGTTCGGCCATCTGGCGGCAAGCGCCGTACCGGGAGTGGAGGAAGTCAAAGAAGGGACCTACCGCAGGACTCTGCGGTTGCCGAACGGCCGGGGCATCGCAAGCCTGACACCCCACCCCGACCATGTGCGATGCCGGCTCGTCGTCGACGATTTCCGTGACCTGTCGGCGGCGATCGCGCGTTGCCGGCGCCTGCTCGACCTCGACGCCGATCCCGAGGCCGTCGTCAGCGCGCTGAGCGCCGACGAGGGGTTGGCCGCTCTGGTGGCCAAGGCGCCGGGACAGCGTATTCCACGGACGGTGGACGAACACGAGCTCGCCGTCCGGGTCGTCCTCGGCCAGCAGGTGTCGATGGCTGCGGCACGCACCCACGCCAGCCGACTCGTCCAGGCGTACGGGCGCCCGATCGACGATCCCGACGGCGGCCTCACCCACGTGTTCCCCTCCGTGACAGAGCTTTCCGCCATCGACCCGGACCATTTGGCGTTCCCCGCGGCGCGCCGGCGTAGCCTCCATGCGCTGGTGAGCGCGCTCACCGACGGCGCCGTGGTGCTCGACCCGGGCTGCGACTGGGACGCCGCCCGCGCGCAGCTTCTCACGCTGCCCGGCATCGGTCCGTGGTCGACGGAGATGATCGCCATGCGAGGGCTCGGCGATCCCGACGCCTTCCCCGGCACCGACCTCGGTGTGGCCGTGGCGGCCAAACAGATCGGCCTACCGGCGACCCCCCGCGGACTCGCCGAGCGCAGTACCCGCTGGCGCCCTTGGCGTTCGTATGCGACGCAGCACCTCTGGACCGCACTCGATCACAGCGTCAATCAGTGGCCGCCGAAGACGAAATGAGGGACGTGGCGCAGTACCGAACGATGGACAGCCCGGTGGGCTTGCTGACACTCGCCGGGACCGCGGGACGATTGCGTCACCTGCGGATGGTGGACCAGACATACGAACCGGACCGTGCCGGCTGGGAACGGGACGATGACGCATTCGCCGATGCCGTGACGCAGTTGCAGGAGTACTTCGGTGGCACCCGCCGGGACTTCGACTTGACGCTCGAACTGCTCGGCACGCCCTTTCAGCGGCGAGTATGGGAGGCGCTGCTGACGATCCCCTACGGCGAGACGAGGTCGTACGGCGACATCGCCAGGCAGATCGACGCTCCGGGGGCCTTCAGGGCGGTCGGATTGGCCAATGGACATAATCCGATCGGGATCATCGTGCCGTGTCATCGCGTGATCGGCGCCAATGGCAGTCTCACCGGCTACGGAGGCGGATTGGACCGCAAGAAGACGCTTCTGGGCATGGAGCGCAATAACGCGCCGGCGATTCCGACGCTATTCGATTAAGAGGTGCCGGCAGTCCCACACCAATCACCGGACAAAGGACAGCGTCGGTTCCGCATTACTCGTCTAAAAAGGCCGCCACAGCTCCCCGAGAGCCGAAGAAGTGACGATGAATTGCCCCTCTAAGCCGAGCGACATAACCACAAAATGAAGCGGGCGAATACCCACACTTTCACCCGAACGTAGACGGCAGATTTCACCGGATGCACAAATGCCTGTGCCCCCCAACAGAATTGGGGGGCACAGGTCAATTTGTGTTCGGCGGTGTCCTACTTTTCCACCCGTGTGGGTAGTATCATCGGCGCTGGCAGGCTTAGCTTCCGGGTTCGGGATGGGACCGGGCGTTTCCCTGCCGCTATGGACCGCCGTAACTGTA
>NZ_JBQQCF010000052.1:0-36380 GCF_052245755.1 Mycobacterium sp. 4D054 | reverse complement strand
GTGGGCAGTGGTCATCGCGTCGATTCCTTTGCTCGAGTGACTTTGACGGGTCTCTCGAAGAATCACGCGATGACCTTCAATCATTCGGCAACGACACGCCGGTACCGCTGATCAGGTCCGACTCGTACACCACTCTGCTGGACGCAACCGCCGACGCTCACCACGAACGCGACGGCCTGAATCGTGGCGCGCTCGGGGAACGGTTCACCGGCGGCGGTCGTCGCCGGGATGGCTGCGGCCGCGGCCAGCGTCACCACCCCGCGCATGCCCGTCCAGGACACCACGACGTTCTCCTGCCAGCTCAACGGCCGGTTGTCGATCCGCGACCGCCACTTGGCCGGCTGTTTGCGGCGGGAGCCCAACGCTCCCCGGGCGCCGTCGGGAATCGGTACGCTCAGCCGCCGTTCCACCTGGCGTGCCAGCACTCCCCTGCCGAACATCGCGAACACCGACAGCGGCCGGATCACCAGCACGATGAGCAACACCACCCCCGAGGCGACCGCGACCTGCGCCAGCGACTCGTGAGCGTCCCGCAGGTCTTCGAGCACGAACCGCAGATGCAGACCGATGTAGGCGAACACGAACGCCTCGAGCAGCACGTCCACCGAATTCCACACGTACCGCTCCTGCAGCCGGGTCTGGTAGCCGGCGTCCACGGTGCCGGACCCGACGATGAAACCGGCGACCACCACCGCGAGCACGCCGGAGGCGTGCATCTCCTCGGCCACGATGAACGCCGCGAACGGCACCATCAAACCCTGCACGGTCTCCAGCGCGGGGTTGGCCAGCCGCCGGCGGATCCACAACGTCACATATCCCAGTGCCGCGCCGACCGCCGGGCCGACCACAGCGCTGTAGCCGAAAAGCAGCAGCGGGTTCTCGATGAATGTGTGGCTGCCGGCCACGTGCGCGACCGCCACCGAGAACAACGCCAGCGCGGCCGCGTCGTTGATCAGGCTCTCCCCGGTCAGGATCGTCATCACCCGTTTGGGCAGACCGAGTTTGCGGCCGACCGCGACGGCAGTGACGGCGTCGGGCGGCGCGACCACCGCGCCGAGCACGAGCGCGGTCGCGAACGTCACGGGGACCACCACCAGCCAGGAGGACACCGCCGCGACCGTGAACGCGGTCACGACGACCAGTCCGACGCCCAGACCGAGAATCGGCTTGATGTTGCGCAGGAAGCTCGGGAACGAGAAGTTCAGCGCCGCGGAGTACAGCAGCGGCGGCAGCACCACGGTCAGCAGGATGTGCGAGTCCAGTTCGGGCGCTTCGAATCCGGGTACGAATGACACCGCGATGCCGACCACGACGATGATGAGTGCGGGTTCGAGTCCGCGCCGGTGCGCCATCGCGGTCACCACGATCGCACCCACCACAACCAGGATCAGTTCCACGCGCAGATTCTCCCGGCTGACTCGCGGGATCGCCCGCCGAGGCGCGCCGCTACGCCTGACAGGTGGGGCACCAGAACAGGTTGCGGCCTTCGAGCTCGACGGTGCGCACCGGGGTCGCGCACACTCGGCACGGCTCACCGGCCCGTCGGTAGACGTAGGTGCGCGGGCGGCCCTCCCGGTAGGACGGTGCGCCGCGGTCGTGCTCAGGGCGCACCACGACGATTTTGCCGCGCCGCACCCCGACCTTCATCAGCGCGACGAGATCGGTCCACACGTCGGCGAACTCGTCGGCCGTGATGGTCGTGCCGGGCCGGAACGGGTCGATGCGGTGCCGGAACAACAGCTCGCTACGGTAGACGTTGCCGACCCCGGCGATCACCCCCTGATCCATCAATAACGCCCCGATCGGCCTGCGCGACTTACTGATTCGACGCCACGCCAGGGCGGGGTCGGCGTCCGGGCGCAGCGGGTCGGGACCGAGCCTGGCCACCACGTCGGCAACCTCGGGTTCCTCGATCACTTCACACACCGTCGGACCGCGCAGGTCGGTGCCGCACTCCGCACCGAGCATCCGCATGCGTACCTGCCCCACCGGTAACGGCTGGGTCCGGTCGTCGGGCACCGGCCACTCGGTGAAGGCGCCGTAGAGGCCGAGGTGGACGTGCACGACGCGTCCGCCCTCGTAGTGGTGGAACAGATGCTTGCCCCAGGCGCTCGCCTTCTTGAACACCCGGCCGTTGACCGCGGCGGCGCCGTCGGCGAAGCGGCCCTGAGGGCTGGACACGATCACCGGCGCGCGGCCGAACCGACGCTGGTGCTGCCGCGCCAAGCGGTGCAGCGTGTGTCCCTCGGGCATCGGCTACTCGCCGGGCACCGGCGGTGCGACGTGTGTCTTCTCGTACTCGGCAAGCATGTCGATGCGGCGCTGGTGCCGCGGGGCCTCCGACCAGGCCGTGGCCAGGAACGCGTCGACGATCGCGAGCGCTTCTTCGGTCGAGTGCATCCGGCCGCCGATGCCGATCAGTTGGGCGTTGTTGTGCTCGCGGGCCAGCGCCGCGGTCTCGGTGCTCCACGCCAGCGCACAGCGCGCGCCGGGAACCTTGTTCGCCGCAATCTGCTCACCGTTACCGGACCCGCCGAGCACGATGCCGAGGCTGCCCGGGTCGGCCACCGTCTTCTCGGCCGCAGCGATACAGAACGCCGGGTAGTCGTCGTCGGCGTCGTAGGTGAACGCGCCGCAGTCCACGGGCTCGTGCCCGGCCGCTTTGAGGTGCGCGACGATGGCCTGCTTGAGTTCGTATCCGGCGTGGTCGGCCCCGAGGTAGACGCGCATGGCGGACACCCTACCTCCCGGTTATGCCGCTCCAGCCCGACTGTCGGCTCAGCCGACTCCAGCCCGACGGTCGGCTCAGCCGACGGTGATGGCGTCGAGTCGTTCCCTGATGAAGTCCGCCGCCGTCACCGGTTCCAGTCCGGACACCCGGCCGACCGGCGGCGCCAGCGGAGCGACGAGCGCGTCGTGGTTGGCCTCGTAGAAGTAGATCAACGACACCAGGTCCTCTTCGGGGGCGTGCGGCTGCGGCGGCAGTACCCGGTGCCGGCCGGAGAGCCAGCGCCGCCCGCTCCAATACTCCAGCAGGTCACCGATGTTCACCGTCAGCGCGTTCGGATCGTAGGGAGCGTCCTCCCAGCCGGCCTCGTCGGAGTACACCTGCAGACCGCCGGCGCCGGGCTCACGGTCGAGAATCGTCACGGTGCCGAAGTCGGTGTGCGGCCCGATGCGGAACTGACCGGGTTCGGGCTCGCCGACCACGCTCGCCGGCGGGTAATGGTTGATGTTCATCGTCCAGGTCGGCGTGCTGGCCAGCTCGGCGAACGGATTCACCGTCATCTTCAGCGCGTGGGCGCACAGCGCCAGCAGCTCATCGGCCAGGCGCCGCATCTGCGCGGTGTACTCGGCGACCAACCCATGCAGTGCCGGCACCTCGGCGGGCCAGACGTTCGGCGCGAACCAGACGCGGTCGACCTCCGCGTCACCGGTCGCGGAGTCCGCGCCGACACTGAAGCTCTCCTTCAGATCCGGCGGCGTCTCGGTTCCCTCCGCGTAGCCGTTGGCCTCCGCGCCCGGCCCGATCCAGCCGCGGCCGCCGACCGGCACCGAGTACCGCGCCTTCGCCTCGGGCGGCAACGCGAAGAACTCGCGAGCCGCGACACGCACGTCCCGCGCCAGCGACGGGTCGACGCCGTGACCGCGTACCAGAATGAAGCCCGCCCGCCGCAGGCTCGCGTCGAGCTCGGCGGCGACGTCATCGGCAGCCGGCCCGCCGGCCCGCCAGCACGAGAGATCCAGTGTGGCAATGACACTCATCTGCTGTTCCGCTCCTCGCGTGCTCATTCGCCGATGTCCTCGGCCCACAGCTCCGGGTTGGCCGCGACGAAGTCCCGCATCATGGTCACGCAGCGTTGGTCGTCGACGATCGTGACGTCCACGCCGTTCTCGGCGAGCCAGTCGTGCCCGCCGGTGAAGGTCCGGCTCTCCCCGATCACGACGGCGCCGATGTTGAACTGGCGCACCAAACCGCAGCAGTACCAGCACGGCGACAGGGTGGTCACCATGATTGTCCGGCGGTACCCGCGCTGCCGGCCCGCGTTGCGGAACGCGTCGGTCTCGGCGTGGATGGACGGGTCGTCTGATTGCACCCGCCGGTTGTGACCGGCGCCCAGCAGGGTTCCGTCCACCGAGAACAGCGCGGCGCCGATCGGTATACCGCCTTCGGCCAAGCCTTTTCGCGCTTCGGCTACGGCGACGTCGAGCATTTGCTGGGCGGTGAGCACACCGTGTGGGCGCTGATCCTGGTTCGGCACGGCACCAAGTATGCGGCTCGGGGTGGTCGGGTTCAGCCGCAAACACCGCTATACGGTCACCCCGCCGGCGCCGGTCCGCAACCGGACGCAACAGAGCCGAAACAAAGCGGCGGGGTCAGTCGAACTCAGGCCTCTCAGTCCGGGTGCGCTTGAGTTCCCAGAAGTGCGGATAGGCGGCGAAGATCACCGACGCATCCCACAGCTTGCCGGCTTCTTCACCGCGCGGGATGCGCGAGAGCACCGGACCGAAGAACGCGACGCCGTTGACGTGGATGGTCGGGGTGCCGACGTCCGGTCCCACGGCGTCCATGCCGGCGTGGTGGCTCTCGCGCAGCGCCTGGTCGTAGAACGTCGACGTGGCGGCCTCGGCGAGTTCGGCGGGCAGTCCGACTTCGTCAAGCGATTCCGCGATGACCCGGGCGAAGTCCGGGTCGGAATCCCGGTAGCCCAGATTGTGGATACGGGTGCCCATCGCGGTGTACAGCGGGCTGAGGATCTCTGGGCCCTTGGCCTGCTCCGCGGCGATCGCGACCCGCACGGGCCCCCAGGCCTTCTGCATCGCCTCGCGGTACTCCTCGGGCACCTCCTTGCCCTCGTTGAGCACGGCCAGGCTCATCACATGGAAGTTGATGTCGATGTCGCGCACCTTCTCGACCTCCAGCACCCAGCGGGATGTGATCCAGGCCCACGGGCACAGCGGGTCGAACCAGAAATCGGCACGAGACTTCTCTGACATGTGCGGTCCTCTCTTCTGCATACAGCTGTGACGGACGTCCGTTGAGCACAACCCGCGACGCGCGTCCCGTCTTCCCCGGATGAGGCTAGTGTTGTCGAGCGTGGCACTTCCTAATCTGACTCGCGACCAGGCCGCCGAGCGCGCCGCATTGGTGACCGTCGACAGCTATCGCATCGACCTCGATCTGACCGACGGTGCGGACAAGCCCGGAGAGCGCACCTTCCGGTCGGTGACGACAGTCGAGTTCGAGGCCCTCCCCGGCGCCGACACCTTCATCGACCTTGCCGCCGCGACAGTGCGCAGCGCCACGCTCAACGGCTCCGATATCGACGTTTCCGGATATGACGAGTCCACCGGGATACCACTGACGGGACTCGCCAAGCACAATGTGCTCACCGTCGATGCGGACTGCAGCTACTCGAACACCGGGGAGGGATTGCACCGTTTCGTGGACCCGGTCGATGACGAGGTGTACCTGTATTCACAGTTCGAAACCGCCGATGCCAAGCGGATGTTCGCGTGTTTCGATCAGCCCGATCTGAAGGCCGCTTTCGACGTCACCGTCGTCGCGCCCGCGCACTGGGAAGTGATCTCCAACGGCGCCACCGCCGCCGTCGAGGACCTCGACTCCGGCGCCAAACGTCACACGTTCAGGGCCACGCCCCGGATGAGCACCTACCTGGTGGCGCTCATCGCCGGACCCTACGCCCGCTGGGACGACCAATATTCCGACGACCACGGGGACATCCCGCTGGGCATCTTCTGCCGCAGGTCGCTGGCCGATTACATGGACGCCGAGCGGCTGTTCACCGAGACCAAGCAGGGATTCGGCTTCTACCACAAGAACTTCGGCGTCCCGTACGCGTTCGGCAAATACGACCAGCTGTTCGTCCCGGAGTTCAACGCCGGCGCGATGGAGAACGCCGGGGCGGTGACCTTCCTGGAGGACTACGTGTTCCGCAGCAAGGTCACCCGCGCGTCCTACGAGCGCAGAGCAGAGACCGTGCTGCACGAGATGGCCCACATGTGGTTCGGCGACCTGGTCACCATGCGGTGGTGGGACGACCTGTGGCTCAATGAGTCCTTCGCGACGTTCGCGTCGGTGCTCTGCCAGGCCGAGGCCACCGAGTACACGCAAGCCTGGACGACGTTCGCCAACGTGGAGAAGTCCTGGGCCTACCGACAGGACCAGCTGCCCTCGACCCATCCGGTGGCCGCCGACATCCCGGACCTGCACGCCGTGGAGGTCAACTTCGACGGCATCACCTACGCCAAGGGCGCCAGCGTGCTCAAGCAGCTCGTCGCCTATGTCGGGCTCGACGCGTTCCTGGCCGGGTTGCGCGACTACTTCCGCGACCACGCGTTCGGCAACGCGACGTTCGGCGACCTGCTCGGCGCGTTGGAGAAGTCGTCGGGACGCGACCTGTCGGGCTGGGGCAGGCAGTGGCTGAAGACCACCGGGCTCAACACGCTTCGCCCGGAGTTCGACGTCGACGCCGACGGCACGTTCACCCGGTTCGCGATCGCTCAGGGCGGCGCCAAACCGGGTGCCGGGGAGACCCGCGTGCACCGGCTCGCGGTCGGCATCTACGACGACGACGCCTTCGGCAAGCTGGTCCGGGTGCACCGCGAGGAGCTCGACGTCGAGGACGCGACCACCGAAGTGCCTGCACTGCAGGGTGTTTCGCGGGGCAAGCTGATCCTGGTCAACGACGACGACCTGACGTACTGCTCAGCGCGGCTGGACCCCGAATCGCTGCAGACGGTGCTGACCCGCATCGCCGACATCGCCGATCCGCTCCCCCGCACCCTGGCCTGGTCGGCGGCGTGGGAGATGACCCGTGACGCCGAACTGCGGGCCCGCGACTTCGTCGCGCTGGTGATCAGCGGACTGCACGCCGAGTCCGAGGTCGGCGTCGCGCAGCGCCTGCTGTTGCAGGCGCAGACGGCGCTGGGTTCCTACGCCGACCCGGCCTGGGCGGCCGAGAACGGCTGGCCGGCGTTCGGGGATGCGCTGCTGGACCTCGCCCGCGAATCCGCACCGGGGTCGGACCATCAGCTCGCGTTCGTCAACGCGCTGTGCACGTCGGTGCTGTCCCCGAACCACGCCGCGGTGCTGTCCACCCTGCTCGACAACGAGCCCGCCGCGGTCAATCTGGCCGGCCTGGTGCTCGACACCGATCTGCGGTGGCGCGTGGTGACCGCGCTGGCGCGTGCCGGCGTGATCGACGCCGACGGTCCGCAGACGCCGTTCATCGACGCCGAAGCCGCCAACGACCCCACGGCGGCCGGACGCCGCCAGGCCGCGGCGGCGTCGGCGGCGCGGCCCCAAGCGGCGGTCAAGGATGCGGCGTGGGAACAGGTCGTCGAGGACGACACGCTGGCCAACATCACCGCGCGCGCGATCATCGGCGGTTTCGTCCAGCCCGGCCAGGGCGAGGTGCTGGCGCCGTTCCGGGAGCGGTACTTCGGGGCGATCTCCGGAGTCTGGCAACGCCGATCCAGTGAGGTGGCGCAGACCGTGGTGGTCGGGCTGTACCCGTCGTGGGAGATCAGCCAGGACGCGCTGGACGCCGCCGACCGGTTCCTGTCCGATCCTGAGGTGCCGCCGGCGCTGCGCCGGCTCGTTCTGGAAGGCCGCGCCGGCGTCGAACGTTCACTGAAGGCCCGCCGGTTCGACGTGAGCTGACTGCCTCGACACGCACGCTGGTTCTGGCGCGAGCGTGCGAGTCTGCAGCCGACACGCCGATGGCGCAGCCGAGTTCGCGCACGCTCGCGCCTCATGCTCGTGGGGTGGTGGTGAACAACAGTCGGCGGGCGCGCGCAGCGCGCCGTCGCAAGCGCCGAGTCGCCGCCGTCGTCAACGACCTCACCGACGCGCAGTGGGAAGCGATCAAGGCGGCGTGGGACGGCTGCGCCTACTGCGGCAAGACCACGGGCACGATGCAGCGCGACTGCGTCATGGCCATCTCGCGCGGGGGCCGCTACACCCTGGACAACGTGGTGCCGGCCTGCGCGGCGTGCAACGCCAGCAAATGCAACGACGAGGTGACCGGCTGGCTGCGGCGCAAACGGCTCGACGAACGACTGTTCCTCGAACGCTACGTGCGGATCCGTTCCGAGCTTCTGTCGGCTCATCACGAAACCGCCCTCACGGTAGCTACCGAGACCCGGCACCTACCGTAAGGGCGGTTTCGCGAAACGTCAGCGGGGCGAGACCCCGGCCGAGAGCACGCGGACAGCGCTGATCAGGCCATCGATCAGGTTGCCCTCTTTGAACGATGCGGCGGCTGCGGACACCCCGAGCGGAGCGGCCTCCTCGATGCCGCGGCCCCTGACCTCCGAGCCGTAGACGACCTCGATGGCCCGCTGATCCGGGGAGACCGCGAGCAGCACGGCGTTGTTCGGGGTGGGCACCCGGGCGAGGATCTCGCGGGCGGTGGCCGCTGTGTCGGCGCCCAGGTCGCCGATGTACACGGCGAACCGCGCCTTGGCCGCACGCGACCCGAACTTCAGCGCGTTGTCGAGGACCACCAGGTCCTTGGTCGGGAACGGGTACTGCACCGACAGGGCGCCGGGCTCGGTGACCGCCGAGATCCGTCCACTGGCGGTGATGGCCGACCCGTACGGCAGTTCAGCTACCTCGAGCGCGCCCGCCCTGGTCACTTCACCACTTGCCACTTGCGCCACCTCCGATCGTCAGGTGCGAACCGTGGCCGTGGCCGTGGTCCGCCGGTTCCTCGGCCGCCCACAAGATGGGCTCGTGTGTCCACTTCTCGGACATGTCGAACGTCGCGGCATGCGGGCCCTTCTTGGTGAAGATGAACAGCGACAGAAGCCCGGCCAGCGCCAGCGGGACCACTACGAAGCTTGCATGCGCAAGAGCTGTTGAGTTCACGCGCAAACCGTATCCCACGGCCCGTTCAGGCCGCTCCCTCACCCAGGTATCTGACCCAGGCCGGGTGGAGTTCCTTGACGCTGGACAGCAGCCGCCAGTGCTGTCCCTTGGGCGGCAGCGGCGTGGTGTGCAGCGCCCAGCCCAGCTCGCTGAGCAGGCGGTCGGCTTTGCGGTGGTTGCACGCTGAGCATGCCGCCACGCAGTTCTCCCAGGAATGTGCGCCGCCGCGGCTGCGCGGAATCACATGGTCGACGGTGTCGGCCTTCGCGCCGCAGTACGCGCAGCGGAAGCGATCGCGGTGCATCAGCGCCGCCCGGGTCATCGGGATGCGAGCCCGGTAGGGCACCCGCACGTAGGTGCGCAGCCGGATCACCGTCGGGATGACGATCGAGCGCGTCGCCGAGTGGATGACCGGGCCCACCGGATCGTCGTGGACGACGTCGGCCTTGTCGCACATCAACATGACCACCGCCCGGCGCAGCGGTAGGGCGGTGAGAGGCTCGTAGGTCGAGTTCAGCAGCAGCACCCGCCGGCGACCCCACAGCGACGCGTCATGGGGCGCGTGGTGGGAGATGTCGGCGGCGGGGGCGACGCTGTGCAGGGCGCGCGAGGCAGCGACCGATGTCGACCCGGATGAGCCCGCCGCGGCCCGGTGATGCCGGTGGCCGCGTCCGTTCTTACGCTGCGCCATACGTCCTCCGTCGGACAGTCCACCACGGATCCCGCCCGATCGCACGGCAATTCTGCAGGTGTTCGCTGGTCAGTCGATGAACATCGCGTGACCGGACGGCCGCCACCCGTGCTGACGCGGCCGGATCTCGGCGATGGCCCACAATGGAGGAGATGGACGCGCAGAGCAAGCAGCAGTCGTTCTATGACGCGGTGGGCGGGCACGACACGTTCCGCACCCTGGTGTCGCGGTTCTACCAACTCGTCCGCGAGGACGAGATCCTGCGGCCGTTATATCCCGAGGACGACCTCGACGGCGCCGAGGAGCGCCTGCGCATGTTCCTCGAGCAGTACTGGGGCGGGCCGCGCACCTACTCCGATCAGCGCGGTCACCCGCGGTTGCGAATGCGCCACGCACCGTTTCGGATCGGGTATCTGGAACGCGACGCCTGGTTGCGCTGCATGCACACCGCGGTGGCCGAGATCGACGCCGCCACCCTCGACGACGCGCACCGGCGGGAACTGATCGGTTACCTGGAGATGGCCGCCGATTCGATGGTCAACTCGCCGTTCTGAGGAATCCGGCCGTCCTGGCGGGTTCCGGCTGCCCGGCTCAGCTCAACACCACCGCCGGGTCGCCGCGGCGGCGGTACACGCTGCCGAACCGGGCATCGATGCGCAGCCACGCCGCCGTCGCCCGCACCCGCACCACCTCATCGGCACCGACCGACTCCGGGGCGAACCGGTCGCGCGCCGGGGCCTGCGGCAGGAATCCCATCGCCGTCAGTGCGAACACACAACGCATCGGTACCCCCGCACTGCCCAGGGTTGACGACACCGCCAGGACCTCCTGATCGAGCAGCGACGGCGGCGGGCCGTGCGCACCCGAGTGCTCCTTGGCCAGACTGGTCCCCCGCTGCGCCAGGTCGAGCATGACGTGGGCGGGTACGTCGTCGAGATGGACAAAGCCGGTGTCGGGCGGCAGCGCGCCGCGCCAGGCGGAGTCCATCGCGAAACCGGGGTCGACGTACCCGTCGGCCGCGGCCGCGGCCAGGCCGCGCCGCAGCGCGTCGGCGCTGGCGCACAGGTCGGCTGGTGCGGTCCGGCCCGCCACGACCCGGCCGGCGAGCACATCGAAGCCGGTCGGCGCCCAGGCGACCACGGCGTCGGCGTCGCGGCGGCGCAGCCGGATCACGGCGGCCTCGTCGAGCCGCAGCACCCGTTCGGCGAACCGCGCCAGGTCCTCCCGCTGCGCGGCCTGCGCCAGCCACAGTCCCCGCTCGGCGACGGTCATCGCATCCAGCCGCGCAGATACTTGCGCTGCGCCTCGGAAAGCCGTTGCAGCCGCTGCTCTTCGATGTGCACCGCCGCGAGCTGGGTGTCGGCGACCACCGCCGGACGTGACTCGGGCGACGCCCCTACCGAGCGCACCTCGTAGCCGATCGTGAAGTCGACCGCCCGTACCCGTTTGGCGAACATCGTGACCTGAAGTGGTGAGTCGATCAGCCGCAGCTGCGCCTTGTAGGAGATGTTCACCTCGGCGATCAGCAGCCCGATCGTGGTGATCTCGTCGCCGAAAGGCTCACGCAGGAAAGGGATTCTGGCTTCCTCAAGGATGGTGACCATGGTGGCGTGGTTGATGTGCTGGTACATGTCGATGTCCGACCACCGCACGTGCACCGGCGCCGTGAAGCCGTGTCGATCCGTCACCCACTCGATCCTGTTCCGCTCGTCCTTGTCATGCTTCGAATCTGTCGCGCCGCGACCGACAATGTGGCCAGGTCGTGCTCACCGCTCTCGTACAGTTCGGCCAGAGTGCGCCTGGCCCGGCTGATGCGCGAGCTGTTGGTCATCTCCCATTCGGCGATCTTCTCGGGGCCGCTCTCGTCGGGCTCACCCACAGCCAGCACATCGAAGCACAGCGCCCGAAGCGAACCGTAGATGTCGTCGCGAATCGCCAACCGCGCCAACGAATGCCACCGGTCGTTGCGGGATAGTCGTGACACCGCGGTCAGCAGCCCGTCGGTGCCGAGGTGGTCCATCAGCGCGAAATAGGTGTCGGCGACCTCGGCCGCGTCGCGGTCGACGATGTCGGCGATGTCGATCACGTCGAGCAGGCTGAACTGGTACAGCCCCGAGGCCACCATGTAGGCGACGTCATCGGGGACGCCCTGTGAGCTGAACTCAGCGGCCTCCTTGGCGACGATCGCCTTGTCATCCCCGCGCAGCCACTCCGGCATCCACGGTGTCAGAGCCCTGACCTTCTCGGCGAACCGGTTGATCTCGGCGCCGACGGCCAGCGGCTGCGGCCGGTAGTTCAGCAGCCACCGCGCGGCGCGGTCGATGAGCCGGCGCAGGTCGAGCGTCATCCTGTCGGTGACCGCCACCGACGCGCCGTTGAGACCGGCCTCCCGGATCTGGCGCCACACCCGGCCGACCCCGAAGATGGCGTCGACGGCGACGAAGCTGCGGATCGCATCGACGGGCGCCACCCCGACGTCCTCGGTGACGCGGTAGGCATACGAGATGCCCGCCGTGTCGACGACGTCGTTGACCAGCATGGTGGTGACGATCTCGCGGCGCAGCTGGTGGGTCCGGATCTCGGGGCCGAACTGGTCGCGCAGCGTGACCGGGAAATAGGACGGCAACCGGGAGGCGAACACCTCCTGGTCGGGCAAATCCCCGTCGAGCAGGTCGGCCTTCAGCGCCAATTTCACGTGGGCCATCAGCGTCGCCAGTTCCGGCGAGGTCAATCCCATTCCGGCGTCGGTGCGTCGCCGGATCTCCTTCTCCGACGGCAGCGCCTCCAGCTCCCGGTTCAGCCCCCGTTCGGCGGCGAGGTCCTTGATCATCCGGGCGTGCACGTTCAGCAGGCTGGCCGCGTTGGCTCTGCTGGTGCCGAGTAGGTCGTTCTGACTCTCGTTGTCGGCCAACACGAGTCGGCCCACCTCGTCGGTCATCGACAGCAGCAGGTCGGTGCGGTCCTGCGCGGCGACCTTCCCCGCGGTGACCAGCGAGTCGATCAGGATCTTGATGTTGACCTCGTGGTCAGAACAGTCCACGCCCGCGGAGTTGTCCAGCGCGTCGGTGTTGATGCGCCCGCCACACAGGTCGAACTCCGTGCGACCCAGCGGGGTCACGCCGAGGTTGCCCCCTTCACCGATCACCTTGGCGCGCACCTGATTGCCGTTGACGCGCACCGCATCGTTGGCACGGTCGCCGACGTCGGCGTCGGCTTCGGTCTCGGCCTTGATGTAGGTGCCGATACCGCCGTTCCACAGCAGATCTGCCGGCGCCTTGAGGATCGCCTTCATCAGCGCCGGCGGAGTGAGCTCAGTGGCGTCGTCGCCGAGTCCGAGCGCGGCCCGCGCCTGCGGGCTGATCGTGATCGACTTCTGCTGCCGGCTGTACACGCCGCCACCCTCGCTGATCAGCGACTTGTCGTAGTCGTCCCAGCTGGACCGCGGCAGGTCGAACAGGCGCTTGCGCTCCTCCCACGACGACGCGGCGTCGGGGTCCGGATCGATGAAGATGTGCCGGTGGTCGAACGCGGCCAGCAGCCGGATGTGCTTGGACAGCAACATCCCGTTACCGAACACGTCGCCACTCATGTCGCCGACGCCGACGACGGTGAAGTCCTCGGACTGGGTGTCCACGCCCATCTCACGGAAGTGGCGCTTGACCGATTCCCAGGCTCCCCTGGCGGTGATGCCCATCGCCTTGTGGTCGTAGCCGACCGAACCACCCGAGGCGAAGGCGTCCCCCAGCCAGAAGCCGTAGGATTTCGCGACGTCGTTGGCGATGTCGGAGAACGTGGCGGTGCCCTTGTCGGCCGCGACGACGAGGTACGCGTCGTCACCGTCACGGCGGACGACATCGGAGGGCGCGACGATGTCACCGCTGATTTTGTCGACGTTGTCGGTGATGTCCAGCAGGCCGGCGATGAACAGCCGGTAGCAGGCCACTCCCTCGTCCCGGGTGGCCTCGCGGTCGGCAGCGGCCTCACCGGTGGGCGCCGGCGGGTGTTTGACGACGAAACCGCCCTTGGCGCCGACCGGCACGATGACGGCGTTCTTCACCGCCTGGGCCTTCACCAGACCGAGGATCTCGGTGCGGAAGTCCTCGCGGCGGTCCGACCAGCGCAGCCCGCCGCGGGCGACGTACCCGAACCGCAGGTGCACACCCTCGACCCGGGGTGAGTACACGAAGATCTCGAATTTCGGCCGGGGCAAGGGTAATTCGTCGATGAGTTCGGGATTCACCTTGAACGACAACACGTTCTGCGCACGCGCCGACTCCGCACGCGTGATGAAGTAGTTCGTGCGCAGGGTGGCCTGGATCATCGACGCGAACGCCCGCAGCACGCGGTCGGTGTCGAGGCTGACCAGGGCGTCGATGTCGGCGGCGACGGCCGCGGCGGCGGCCTGCGCGTCGCGGTTGGCCCCGCCCGAGTTCTGCTCGACGGGGCGGAACAGCGCCTCGAAGAGCTCGATGAGCGAACGGGCGGTGCCTGCGTTGTCGTTGAGCACCGATTCGACATGGCCCTGGCTGTAGGCGAACCCGGCCTGTTTGAGGTATTTGGCGTACGCGCGCAGCACCGACACCTGCCGCCAGGTGAGCCCCGCGCGCAGCACCAGCTCGTTGAACCGGTCGATCTCGGCATGGCCGTGCCAGATGGCGGTGACGGCGTCGGCGAATCGCTGCGCGTAGGCCTCGCGCTGCTCCCCCGACGGGGCTTCGGGGACACCACGGTGCGGCCTCACCTTGAACTGGTAGATCCAGACCGGCAGACCGTCGGGCCGGGTCACCGTGAACGGCCGCTCTTCGAGCACGACCACACCCATCGACTGCAGCATCGGCAGCAGACGGCTCAGCGAGGCCGACCGCCCGCCGAGATACCAGTTCAGGTGGGACACCCCGGGTTCGGTGCTGTCGTCGCCGTCGGTCAGTACCAACTTGACCGAATCATCCTGCAGCTCTTCGATGATCGCGATGTCGGCGAGCGCGTGGGTGGGCTCGACCGCTTGCTTGTACACCTCGGAGAACGCCGACGCGTAGTGCTCCGCAGTCGCGTGATCGACCTCGGAACCGGCGGCGACAGCCCCCATCAGCCGGTCGCCCCACGTGCGGGCCGCCTCGGTGAGCAGGTCCTGGATCCGCGACTCGTTGGCCTCGGAGACGTCGACGTCCTGCTGTCGGGTGCCCTCGGGTAGCCGCACGGTGAAATGCACGACAGCCCAGGGTGACTCGCTGACCCTGGCGGCGTAGTCGATGCTGACGCCCCCGAGCTCGCGCACCAGGATGTCCTGCATGTCCAGCCGCACGGCGGTGGTGTACCGATCGCGCGGCAGGTACACCAGACACGACACGAAGTGGGCGAGCGGGTCCACGCGCAGGAACAGCAGCGTGCGACGCCTCGATCCCAGATCCACCACCGCCATCGCCATGTCGAGCAGACCTCGGGCGGTGAGGGCGAACAGTTCCGCACGCGGGATGGTCTGGATGATGTCGAGCAGAAGCTGTCCCGGATTACCGGGGTCACGATGGGCCATCGCCAGCGCGTCGTTGACCCGCCGGGACACCAGCGGGATCTCCAGCACGTTGGCGTTCATCGCCGCGACCGTGAACATTCCGATGAACCGGTGCTCGATGGCCGCGGTGTCGTCGGCACCATTGTCGGCGGACTGCTCGCGCACCACCACGAGCTGCGGATACGCGCCGTAGCGCAGGAAGCTCGGGATGGTGGCCTGCGCCAGCGTCAGCAGTTCGTCCTTGTTGGTCAGCGGCGGCAACACGTCCTGGCGCAGCCGCAGCACCCCTAGTCGGCTGGAGGCGTCGACGGTGGCCTCCCCGTCTCTGACCGGGCAGCGTTGGTAGCCCAGCAGCACGAAATGCCCGTCGGCCAGCCAGCGCAACAACGCCGCCACATCCTTGCGGTCGGGGCTCGGGAACCGCCGTCCGGAGTCACCGTCCAGCTCGGCGGCGAGCACGCGCAGCGCCGCGACCATGTCGGAGGAATCACGCGCTACCTGCCTGGCGTCGGCGAGCACGCCGGGCAGCAGTTCCTCGGCCTCGGCCAGCGCCCGCCGGTCGACCGAGCCGGCGAGCTGCACGTGGACCCACACCTCGTCCACTCCGTCGCCGAACGTCGCCTCCGATGACGGCACGATGTCCA
Source organism: Mycobacterium sp. 4D054 (assembly GCF_052245755.1). Taxonomy (NCBI): domain Bacteria; kingdom Bacillati; phylum Actinomycetota; class Actinomycetes; order Mycobacteriales; family Mycobacteriaceae; genus Mycobacterium; species Mycobacterium sp. 4D054. Next base: position 20,640 of record NZ_JBQQCF010000052.1, on the reverse strand, counting down.
GCAATTCGCCACCGCTGCCCCGGCGGACCCGGAACACCGGGTTCATGATCGCGGTGTAGGCGACCCCGATGCGGTGCAGCAGCACCGTGATCGAGTCCATCAGCATGCTCGCGTTGTCGGTGACCACCTGCAGCGCGGGCCCGAACCCACCCTCGGCGTCCGCGGCGTGGACGGCGACGCGGGTGGCGCCGGGCGACCGTTGGGCACCGAGCCGGTATTGCGCCGCGACCAGCGCCGGACCGGCGAGCGTGTCGGCACCCGGACGCCGTAGCGGACCCGTGACGGCCCCTTCGGCGCCGGGGGCACCGCCGTGCGGGCCGCGGTAGGTCGCCAGGTAGCAAGGGAGCAACCGATCGATGACCTCAGCCGGGACCACCGGGTCGCCCTGGCCGGCCGAACTGTTGATTGCACCTGGATTCAACGACATTCGCCGCTCCTGACTCGCACGCGCACCGGCCGCCGTTGGCTGTAACCGGGTGCCGTGGGCTCGGTTGGTGTTGCTCCTCGCGTCCGCACCCGGTTACCTGGTCCGCACGACGAGACTATCCCCGAGTCAGCTTCCTGTGGGTGACCCGATGAGGACGGGCCGCCTCGGCGCCCAGCCGTTCGATCTTGTTCTCCTCGTAGGCGCCGAAGTTGCCCTCGAACCAGAACCACTTGGCCTCGTTGTCGTCGTCGTCACCTTCCCACGCGAGAATGTGCGTGCAGGTGCGATCCAGGAACCAGCGGTCGTGGGAGATCACCACGGCGCAGCCCGGGAAGTTCTCCAGCGCGTTCTCCAGCGAACTCAACGTCTCCACATCGAGATCGTTGGTGGGCTCGTCGAGCAGAATCAGGTTGCCGCCCTCTTTGAGGGTCAGCGCCAGGTTCAGCCGGTTGCGCTCGCCTCCGGAAAGCACCCCGGCCGGCTTCTGCTGATCCGGACCCTTGAACCCGAACGCCGATACGTAGGCCCGCGACGGGATCTCGTTCTGGCCGACCTCGATGTAATCCAGCCCGTCGGAGACGACCTGCCAGACGGTCTTGTTCGGGTCGATGCCCGCGCGGCTCTGGTCGACGTAGCTCAGCTTCACGGTGTCACCGACCTTCACGGTGCCGCTGTCGGGTTGTTCGAGACCGACGATTGTCTTGAACAACGTGGTCTTGCCGACACCGTTGGGGCCGATCACACCGACGATGCCGTTGCGCGGCAGCGTGAACGACAGGTCCTTGATCAGCGGGCGACCGCTGAAACCCTTGTCGAGGTGGTCGACCTCGACCACGACGTTGCCCAGCCGGGGCGGCGTCGGGATCTGGATCTCCTCGAAGTCGAGCTTGCGCGTCTTCTCGGCCTCCGCGGCCATCTCCTCATACCGCTGCAGACGGGCCTTGTTCTTGGCCTGCCGGGCCTTGGCGCCCGAACGGACCCAGGCCAGCTCGTCCTTGAGCCGCTTCTGCAGCTTCTGGTCCTTCTTGCCCTGGACCTCCAGCCGCTCTGCCTTCTTCTCCAGGTAGGTCGAATAGTTGCCCTCGTACGGGTAGGCCCGGCCCCGGTCGAGTTCGAGGATCCACTCGGCGACGTTGTCCAGGAAGTACCGGTCGTGGGTGACGGCCAGGATGGCGCCCTTGTAGCTGGCCAGGTGCTGTTCCAGCCACAGCACGCTCTCCGCGTCCAGGTGGTTGGTGGGCTCGTCGAGCAGCAGCAGGTCGGGCTTGGACAGCAGCAGCTTGCACAGCGCCACGCGGCGCCGTTCACCACCGGAAAGGTGGGTGACCGGCTCGTCGGGCGGCGGGCAGCGCAGCGCGTCCATCGCCTGCTCGAGCTGGCTGTCGATGTCCCAGGCGTCGGCGGCGTCGAGCTCCTCCTGAAGCTTGCCCATCTCGTCCATCAGCTCGTCGGTGTAGTCGGTGGCCATCAGTTCGGCCACCTCGTTGTACCGGTTGAGCTTGGCCTTGATGGCCACGCCGTCCTCGACGTTCTCGCGGACGGTCTTGGTCTCGTCGAGCTTGGGCTCCTGCATCAGGATGCCGACGCTCGCGCCGGGAGCCAGGTACGCATCGCCGTTGTTGGGCTGGTCCAAGCCGGCCATGATCCGCAAGACGCTCGACTTACCGGCCCCGTTGGGTCCGACGACGCCGATCTTCGCGCCCGGAAGGAAGTTCAGCGTGACGTCGTCAAGGATGACCTTGTCGCCGTGCGCCTTGCGGACCTTCCGCATCGTGTAGATGAATTCGGCCATTGCCTTCGATGTGCCTTTCTCGATCCCGGTACTCGCTGGGCGGGATCATCTCGGACTGCGCGATAGTCGGGCCCCATCCTAGGCGTGGCCGCAGCGGCGGCGTTGGCCGCTAGGCGGTCAGCTTCAGTGACTCCGGTTCGGCGGTGTCGACCTCGGCTGCGTCCCCATAGGCGATGGCTTCGCCCTCGACGGGCCCGTCCTGCCGCTCCACCCCAGCGGCAGGGGCCGCGGGCTCGGGGTGGCGGCGGCTCTCGATGCGGACGATGCAGCGCGCCAAATCCGGGCCGACCGAGGTGGCCCGGATCTCCAGGGACGACCGACGGTTACCGTCGCGGTCCTCGTATTCGTTGGTGTACAGGTAACCAACAACGATGACGGGATCTCCCTTCCCGAGGCCCGCCCCGACGCCGGTGACCAGGCGGCCCCAGCAGTTCACGGTCGCGTACAGCGAGTTGCCCGGTTCCCAGGTGCCGTCGGCGGTACGACGCCGGGAATTGCTGGCCACGCGGAACTTGAACAGCTCCTGGTCGCCGACCCGCCGGCGATCAGGTGCGGTGACGATGGTGCCGACGACGGTGATCGGTGTCTCGAACATGGTGGTGCCTCTCCTGAGTTTCTCAGCTGCAGGATCAGGCACCGTGCCCGATCCTGCGATGACACCGCCATTGAGCACGCGGCCGCCGACACCGGGAGGCAGGGCGTCGAGCATCAGGGCGCAGGCTGTGGATGAATCGCGGATTGGGGATGGTCGCACCCGCTGGTGCGGGCCGGCCACCACGTCGATGTGCTGCATCGGTGCGCCCGGGCCGGCCCGCTACCGCGACGCTAACACAACACCTGAATATCTGAACAGCTGAAAATATGACGTTCGGGCCTCAGCCGCGCTCGCGTTCGCGCCGGGCGAACTCGGCGAGCATTGCGTTGTAGGCCGCGAGGTCGGCGTCGTCGTCTCGGTCGGCGGCGCGGTCGAGCCGCTTGGCGGTGCGCTCGTCGGAACGGCGCCACTGCACGAACAGCGCGATGAGCACGACGACCAGCGGCACCTCACCCGCGGCCCAGGCGATCCCGCCGCCGAGTTTCTGGTCGCCGAGCAAGTCGGTGTGCCAGCTCAGATTCAGCGAGCGGTAGAAGCTCTCGGCGATCACCGACTGCGTGCTCATCAGAACCACGCCGAAGAACGCGTGCAACGGCAGCGACGCGAACACCATCGCGAGTTTGGCCAGCGGTGGTAGCGGTCGCGGTGTCGGGTCGATGCCGATCACGACCCAGTAGAAGAGGTAGCCGCTGAGCAGGAAGTGCAGGTTCATCGCCAGGTGCGCGAAGTGACTACCCGCCGCCGCGTCGAAGATGCCGCCGAAGTAGAGGCCGTAGAACCCGACGATGAACAGCGCCGTCGCGACGAACGGGTTGGTCAGCACCTGGGAGAGGCGCGAGTGCAGGGCGGCCAGCAGCCACTCGCGCGGGCCGGGCGGGTCGTTGCGGCCCGAGGCCGGTAGCGCCCGCAGCGCCAGCGTGACGGGGGCGCCGAGCACCAGCAGGATCGGCGCGAGCATCGACAGCATCATGTGCGCGACCATGTGGATGCTGAACATCGCCGGCATGTAGCGCCCGATTCCTGAGGACGTGGCCAGCAGCAGCACCAGACAGCCCAGCAGCCAGGCCGCGGTCCGGCCGGCAGGCCACGCATCGCCGCGCCGCCGCAACCGGATCACCCCGGCGAGGTAGACCAGCGCGAACACGACTGACGCGGTACCGAATACGAGGTCGAAGCGCCAGTCGAAGAGCATCCTGGCCAGCGTCGGCGGGCCGGCGAGGTCATAGCCGATTTCGACCGCCGGGATCGACAGGTTCAGGTTCACCGGGGGCGGCGGCGGGGTTCGCCCCAGCGCGACGGCGACGCCGAACGTCAGCGCGAAGATCACGGCCTCCACCACGGCCAGCCGGAGCAGCGGGCCCTGCGCCCCGGGGTCCTGCTGCAACGCAGCGACCCCCTTCCGGCGTTGCTGCCAGCCGAGCACACCGAGGGCCGCCAATGCCGCGATCTTGGCCAGGATCAACAGACCGTAATCGGTGCTCACCAGGTCTGCGGGCCTGATCCGGACCAGCGCGTTGACCAGCCCGCTGAGCGCCATCGCGACGAAGCACCACAGCGCGACGGCCGAGAAGCGGCGCGCGGCGAGCGGACCGTGCTCGCCGCGGCGCAACGCGTGGGCCAGCAGAGCCAACAGCCCGCCCGCCCAGATCGCCCCGGCGACGAGATGGATGAGCAGGCTGTTGGTCGCCACGTCGTGTGCACCGCCGGACGACGAGTGTCCGGTCAGGCCCAGGGGCAGCAACGTGAGCAGCGACCCGGCGAACAGCACCGGGGTCCACGACCAGCGCAACACCGGGATGCTGACGACGGTGACCAACCCGGCCAGCAACGCCGTCCATCGCCACGCACCGGCGATGTCGATCAGATCGGCCACCGACCAGATGTCGGCCGGGCTCAGCCGCGTCGTCAACGGCTGACCGCTGACATCGGACACCGTCAGCGGCACCATCAGCACCGCGCACACCGCCCAGACACCCGCGGCCGCGGTGCCTGTTCGCAGCGCGCGGTAGCCGGCGACGTCGAGGACACCGTTGGGCTGAGGCGGAACCATGAACGCGGCGAACAGGAACGCGCCCGTGGCGGTCACCGCCGCGATCTCGCCGGCCGCCCGGACGAACGGCAGGCCGTAACTTGTCACAGGCCCGGGGTCGGGCAGCCCGGTGGCGGTCAGCGCCTCGGCGAGCGACAGCGCCGACAGCGCCGCGGCGGTCAGACCGGCCAGCACCGCGACGCCGCACAGCACCGCCCACACCGGGGCGCGGTGCACCCCGACGGGTGCGGCGCGGGCGACAGACGTCATGTGCCCAGCGTATGACCTTCCCGGACGCGATCTACGACACAGGGTCGTTGCGCAGCTCCCGGCGGCTGCGCTCGCGGGCGGAGAACTGCCTGCGCGCGCACCGGTCCACGGTGTCCATGTCCTTGAGGATGCCGCGCAGCTCGCGGCGGAACGCTCTGCGGCGTTCGTCCAGATCGGCGGCAGGGGTGAGCAGATGCTGATCCGCGGCCACCTGCCGGGCGGTCGCGAACAGCAACGCCGACACCGATTCGGTGCTCAGCACCCGCCCCTGCGCGACGTACTGCTGACCGAGGCCGAGCGCTTTGGCCGTCAGATCCTTCTCCGAGATCTCCGCCGGTGCGTCGATGAGCGCGTCGGCGACGATCTCATACGCCTCGAAGAACGGTCGCAGCAGTGGTCCGGCGATCGCGGGGCGCTTCTCCTGCAGCAGCGCGTCGAGCCGGTCCCCGCCCGCGGCGACGTCGCTCTCCCAATCCTGATGCCAGGACATCTCCTCGGCCACGTGCTCGCGATAGGCGGCCGAGTCGGCGAAATAGAACTCGAACTTGAGCAGATCCCGCAGCCGCATCACCTGACTCCAGAACGCGTCCAACCGGTCGGTGTCCGTGCGCGCGGCGTAGGCCAGCGCCAACTCGACCAGCGAGGTCTCCAGGAACGCGTCGATCAGCGAATTGCGGTAGAACGCCGCCTCCAATTCGTCCTGCGGGGCGATGCTCCACACGGTCACCCGGCCGCTGTCGGTGCGGGTCACCGGATGGCCGCCCGACAGCGCGTCCAGAGCGGCGCGCACCCCTTCCGGAGTCCGGAGCCGCAGCGCGCTGTTGGTCATCGGCGTCTGCTTACGCTCCAGATAGTCCAGCGAGTCCTGCAGCGTGTGGTGCAGCTGGTCAAGCGTCAGCGCGATGCCGCGGGTGCTGAGCAGCAGCGCCGACACCAGCGCCGTCGCGTTCACCGGGGTGACCTGCAGGATCCGCCAGGCCACCTCGAACGCCATCTTCTGCATCGCCAGCCTTTTGGCCGACTCGTCGGTGGCCAGGGGGCCGTGCGGCTCACCGAGGTACTCACGCATCGAAACCGCCTCGGGGAAGCGGACATAGATCTTGCCGTAGTTGCGCTCGCCCTGGGCGCGGATGTAGTTGACCAGCCATGACAATCCCTCGGGGGTCTTCTCGCCACCCCGGGCGTACGAGGCGTACTCGGCGGTCTCGTGCAACTGGTCGAAGCTGATCGACACCGGCTGCAGCAGGATGTCGTCGCTGCGGCCGTCCAGGTAGGCGTCGGCGACGTACGCGAGCAGGCCGAGCTTGGGCGGCAACATCTTTCCGGTCCGCGACCGGGTCCCCTCGATCGCCCATGAGAGGTTGAACCGCTTTTCGACGATATAGCCCACGAACTGGCGCAGCACGAACTTGTACAGCGGGTCGTCGAGCTTGCGCCGCAGAAAGATCACCCCGGAGCGGCGCATCAGCGGGCCCATGAACCCGAAGGACAGGTTGATGCCCGCGAAGGTGTGGACAGGTGGCAGCCTGTTCTCCTGCATGGCCACCGGGACGATGACGCCGTCGAGGTAGGACCGATGCGAGAACAGCAGCACGGCTGGATGGGCTTCCAGTGCATGGCGCATCGCCTCGACCTCACCGCGGTCGTAGTCGATGTTCGGGTCGAAGCCGCGGCTGAAGATCGCCCGCCCCAGTGACGGGATGAGGTCGACCGAGAATCGGCTCCAGCCGGTGGCGAGTTCGTCGAGCATCTCCCCCGCCTTCTCGACGGTGGCGCCCGGGATCTTCTCCAGCCCCTCACGGAACCGCGCCGAGGTCAACACCTCCGGCTTGATCAGCCGGGGCGACTTGTATTCGGGGCCGAGCAACCGCAACTCGACGCGCTCGATGGCAAGGATCGCCCGCCGGAGCACGAATCGGGCGAATTCCCTGGGGTTCTCGGCGACGGTCGTCTCGCTCCAGCGCTGCCGCAGCTCGGCGACCTTGGCGGGTTCACCGGCGACGACGCGGGCCCGGGACGGGTCCCGCTTCAGGATCGCGCGCTGCAGCACCTTCGGCGGGCAGTAGGTGTCACGGCCGGACAGCACCGCGACCACCTTGGACCGGGTGGGAAGTCCGCCGGGAACCCAGAACACGCGTACGGGGACCACCGAGCGATCCTCATCGGCCTGGAGCAGCTCCACCAGCCGGGCCAGCACCGCAGGGGCCGGATCGTCGTCGGCCGGCAGCTTGAGGACCTCGATCTTCGACTCAGGGTGGGCGCGTCGCTGGCTCTCCAGCCAGTCGCGCAGCAACTCCTCCTCGGCAGGTGAGGACACCGACGCCAGCACCAGGGTGTCGTCGACGGCGTTGTAGGCGGCGAAGTCGTCGGCCCGAGCCTTCACGGCCGGTCCTTGGTGCCACCGGCGCCCTGGGCCGGCGCCTTCTTGGCGGCGCCTTTCGCCGTCGCCTTCTTGGCCGTCTTCGTGGCGGCAGCCTTCTTGGCGGCAGCCTTCTTGGAGGTCACGTTCGCGGCCTGCGTCTTGCGGGCCGGCGTCTTCTTGGCGGTCTCTGCGCGCCGGTACAGGTCCGGCACCGGGAGTTCGTCGTGCGGCCAGTCTTTCAGGGTGTCGAGGTAGAGCTGGCGCACCTCCTCGATGCGTTCGGTCAGGTTCTCCTGCGTCCAGTCGTCGACCGGGATCGGCGGGTAGACAACGACATCGACAAGGCCAGGGTTGAATGTGCTGGAGTCGCGGGCGGCGATCACCTCGGCATTGCGGATCACGATGGGCACGATCGGGATGCCCACCGACATCGCGATCCGGAACGGGCCCTTCTTGAAGCGGCCCACCTCGGTGGTGTCAAGCCGGGTCCCCTCGGGGGCGATGAGTATCGACAGACCTTTGCGCGCAAGCTCTTCGACCTTGCGGAGGCCTTCTACGGCCTTCTGGGGATCCTCCCTGTCGATGAAGGCCGCATCCAGGATCTTGCCGATGGTGCCGACGATGGGGTCGTTCTCGAGTTCCTTCTTGCCGACCGTGGTGAAGTCGTTGTTGATCAACCTCCCGGCGATCAGCGGGTCCGCCTGATTGCGGTGGTTGAAGATGAACACCGCGGGCCGCTGCGCGGTGAGATTCTCCTTGCCCAGCACCTGCAGGTTGATGCCGATGGTGTCGAGCAGCGTGCGCCCGAACATCGACGTGAAGAAGTTGACCCCGGTGCGCTTGTTGCGGGTCAGCAGTCCGACGCCGAGGGCTCCGGCGGCGATCGGCACCATCGACGCGACGCCGAGCGCGGTGCGTACCTGCGACGCAGGACTCGAACCGCTGCGACTGCTGAAACGCAGGATGGGCCAGCCGCGCTTGGCCGCGACAGCGGCCAGTTTGCCCGCCGGGTTGGTCGGACGGGGGTTGCCCACCAGGTACATCAGCGCGACATCCTCGTCGCCGTCGGCGTAGAAGTAGCTCTTCGACAGATCGATGCCGTTGGCGGCGGCGAACTCCTGGACCGCCCTCGCCTTGCCGGGCCCCCAGATGATGGGCCGCTGCACCTCGCCGGTGATCAACCCGTCGTCGTCGGTTTCGAACTTGTTGCTCAGCACGTTGTCGATACCGAGGAAGCGGGCCACCGGCTCAACCTGGACGGTGAGCGCCGAAGAAGACAGCACGACGGTGTGGCCGCGGGCCATGTGCGCGCGCACGATCTCGCGCATCTCGGGATAGATCCGGCTGACGATCTTCTGGACGAACAGGCGTTCGGCGAGTTCGTCGATGTCGTCCACCGAGTTCCCGCGCAACATGCGCGCGCCCTTGCCGATCAGATCCTCGAACTCCGAGCGGCCGAGCTGGTGGTTCAGGCCGGCCTGCACCATGCCGATGAACTCTCCCACCGACATCTGTCTGCGCCGCAAGCGATCCTGGGTCATCACCACGCCGGTGAACCCTGCGACGAGTGTGCCGTCGAGGTCGAAGAACGCACCGATCTGCGGCCCCTCAGGGCTGGCCTGGATCTCGGCGACCGAACCAGGGAGACGCAGTTGACGGTTGTCCGGTGTCGCCGAAGTCACTGGGGGCCACTTCCGTTCAGTCGGGTCGATGATTCGACGGGGGCGGTACGCGCGGTGAAGGTCGCCGGGACGGCACGGCCGTCGCCGCCGAGGGCGAGCACTTCATCGAAGCCGGCGAGCAGACAGCGGGCGAAGAGGTCGGGCTCGGTGATCGACGCGCGGTCGTACCTGGCGGTGATCGTGCAGTACCCCGAACGCGACACCAGCACCACCATCATCGCCACACCGGGCAACGGCCCGATACCGTACTGGCGCAACACTTTCGCGCCGGCGATGAAGGTGTCCCCGGCGTACACCGGCACGTTGCTGGCCTGTACGTCGGCATTGACGATCGATCCCGCCATCGACTCCAGAACCGGGTCGGGAAGCAGGCTGACCACAGGGGCGATCGCGCCGACCAGGTCCAGGGCCCGCTCTTCGCGCTTGCTCGTCATCTGCGACCGGATCTCCTTGATCCGCACCTCGGGGTCGGCGAGCCCGATGGGCGCCGCGAGGTTGACCCCGGCGAACCGGTTGCCGCCCGCGGGATCGTCCTCGGAGCGCAGGTTGACGGGCACGGCCATCGGCAGTGTGTCCACCGGAACACCTTTGGCCTCGTGATAGAGCCGCAACGCCCCGCACACGCCGGCCAGGTAGGCGTCGTTGATCGAGCCGCCGGCGGCCTTGGCGGCGCGGTGCAGGTCGCCGAACTCGATGTCGATCGCCTCGTTACGGGAGGACAGGCTGCGCCGGCGCAGAATCGGCGACGGGTCGGCGACCGGGCCCATGACGCGGGCCCCCGACATCGCGTAGTCAATGGCGCTGCCCAGCCGCGTCACCGGGTCGCGCACCACGTGCCCGACCGCCTGGACCGCGCCGAACAATGCGCCACGGACGCCGCCGACGATGGTGCCGGGCAGTCGGTTCAGGCCGGCGCGCATCAGATCGTTCGGCGACAGGTCGGAGGGAATCGGCAGCGGCGGAGGGCGCTGCGGCGCCGGTTCCCGCTCGAAGTCGTAGAGGTTGGCGAACATCTCGACACCACCGACGCCGTCGGTGACGGCGTGACTCAGGTGGACCATGAGGGCGGCCCGACCGTTCTCCACCCCTTCGATCAGGGTGGCCGTCCACAGAGGCCGGGAGATGTCCAGCGGCGACTGCACCGCGATCTCGGCGAGGTCCATCACCTGCCGGATGGTGCCGGGTTCGGGGACACGCACCCGCCGCAGGTGGAAGTCGAGATTGAAGTCGGGGTCGACGACCCAGCGCGGCGCCACCGTCGGCAGCGTCGGGGTGACGACCTTCTGGCGCAGCCGCAGCACCTTGCGGGACGCGTGCTCGAAGCGGGTGTAGAAGGTGTCCCAGTCGGGGGTCGTGTCGAGCAGCTCGACGGTCAGGATGCCCGAGCGGGTGCGCGGATTGGCTTCGCCGCGGTGCAGGATCTGGTCGAGCGGACTGAGTTCCTCCGGGAGTCCGGCCGCGTCCAGTTCCGGCTCATTGCTCATGCGCACCACGCTAGTCGGCAGCCGTCTCGCAGGAGGCGGCTTTAGTGGCTGTCACCGCCGACCCGCGCGATACACTGCTCGGCGTTGCCTCCGTAGCTCAGTTGGATAGAGCAAGAGCCTTCTAATCTCTAGGTCGCAGGTTCGATTCCTGCCGGGGGCGCAAATTCCTCACCAAGGAACCGAGGCGACTGTCGGGCGGCGGGTCGTGCGTGCGGCGGCCCGAATCCTCGAACGGCACCGCCTCGCTACCGGTCTGAGGTCTCGATCACGGGCGCGAGGCCGTCGAGCACGCGTGCCAGCCCGAACTCGTAAGCGTGCCCGGCGCTGTATGCGCCGGCGTGGGCCCGCCCCGCAGCAGCCCCGACGCGGGAGGCGAGCGGAAACTTCTCGGCGTCGAACATTCTCGCCAGCAGCGGCTCGGCCCGTTCCCACCACGCCTGGTCGGTCACGCCGCTGTCGGCTCCGGCCCTCTGCGAGTCGATCGCGATACGCGCCACCGACATCACGAAGCCGAGCACGTAGGTCAGCGCCGCATCCATCTCCAGGTCGCTGAGCCCGAGGCCGTCGAACGCACCGAGTTCGTGCTCGTACTTCGCGATGGTCCCCGGCCCGAGCGGCGGGCGGGTGGTCGCCAGCTGCGCCACCCACGGATGCCGGTCGAGCATGTCGCGATTCTCCGCGGCGATGGCCGAAACCCGCTCACGCCAGGGCAATCCACGCAGATCGGCGCGTGGCATCTGGGCGTGGACACTGTCGAGCATCAGGTCGAGCAGCTCGGCCTTGCCGGGCACGTAGGTGTAGGTCGCCATGGTGGCGATGCCGAGCCGCGTCGCGACCGCGCGCATCGTGACCGCGGCGAGCCCGTCGGCGTCGGCGATCTCGGTCGCGACGCCGACCACCGCGTCGACGGTGGTGCGCTGCCGGGGCCCGCGCGGGGTTCGGGCGCCGCCCGGTGTGCGCCACAGCAGTTCCAGCGTCCGCACCGGATCGCCCGCGCTGGTCCTGTCGGGGGCCGTTCCGCGCCTGTCCATCCGGCTGATCGTAACGGCCGGTCCATACCACGCAAGAATCCCGTACACTGTACGTCGTACACGGTACGGAGAAGAGAGGATGTTCCATATGACAGCTGAGGGTGGTTACGCCCCGTCACCCGCCGATGTCGAGGACGTCCTGGCGTGGTTCGCGCGCTACGACGCGCTGGCGGTGGCCAAGGACATCGAGGGGATGGCCGATCAGGCGATGTTTCCGCTCAACGAGGTCACCGACGGACGGGCCGAGTCCTGCGACCGTGACCGGTTCGTCGCGCAGATGACACAGGAACTCGGCGGCGCCGGGGATGTCTCCATGGAGTCGGTGCGGACCCCGCACTTCATCAACGAGAACCTGGTCTTCGTGATCACCGACGCCACGATCACCGTGGACGGGCACAGCCAGCAGGTCCGGTACGGCGACCTTCTGGTCCGATCCCGCAGCGACGGTTGGAAGTTCCAGACCATGGTTCAGGGCGGCTGGGGCGACTCCTAGCCGGGCCCACAGTCCTGGTCTTCGACGGCATAGAAGGTCGCAGCGACGCCCGGTCGAACTTCGCGAGACGCCTCACCTAGCTCGGCTACCAGGCCAATCGCCGTGGCGACGTTCGCTGACGACGCGTCGCGCGGTGTGCTTTTCAGCGAATCCGCGTCCTGCCGTGCGTCGACATCGCTGGGAGTCTTCCTCGACGAGCATTTCGCCGCGATACCCCAGCGCGCCGACGGGAAGCAGTCGCGCAATACGCCGCGGCGGGATACCGTGTCGCGGGGAGGGTCCAAGGTATGGGCAAATTTCGGAGTAAGGCCGCCACGACCGCGGCCGGCGCTGCGGCGATCGGCATGGCAGTCACCGTCGGCGGGGTCGCCGCCACCCATCCGGCGTCGATCTCGGCGCCGCTTGTCGATCTGAGCGCGCTGATCGTCGTCGGGAGTTCCACTCATCCCGACCCAACCGGCAACGAGGACTTCTTCGGCGGCAAGTTCAACCAGGCCCCGTACAACTCCGGCGGGCAGCCGGGCGCGGATCTCGTCGGCGTCGATTTCCGGGGCGGGGTGGGCGCGATCGACGCAGCGCTGCAAGCCAATTCCGGTGAGGACAACGCCGTGCTGTCCTCCGGCTGGGGTGCCGCCAACGTGAGCCTGCTGTTGAACCGACTCGACCGCAGCGCCGACCCGGCGTTGCCCAAGACGGTGTTCATCCTGGACAACAACGTGTCCCGCCCCGACGGAGGGTTCGGTACCCGCTATCCGCTGTTCGCGTTGATCGGGGTGAACCCATTCCCGTCGCGGACGGACACCACCGCTGCTGCCGTGGTCGACATCGCCTACCAGTACAACTACAACTCCAACGCGCCCGCGGACCTGTTCAATCTGGTGGCGCACGTGAACTCTCTGGTGGCGTATCTGTACGGCTACCGGGAGCAGTCCGAGATCGACCTGCCCGTCGACGTCGACGGCCGGCCGGCCGTGTCGTGCGGGGGGGCGAACACGTGCGCGGTGCTCACCGGTGGTGAGGCCGTGCCGTGCGAGAACGCCCGGTGCGCCCCGCCCGTGGGCGATCGGGTGGTCGCGTACCTGACGACCCGAGGCAACACCACCTACGTCACGTACACCACCGACGAGCTTCCGCTGGCGCGGTTGATCCGCAATGTTCTCGGTGATGCCGTCGCCGATGTGTCCGCCCCCCTGCTCAAGGTCATCGTGGACTCGGCCTATTACGACGGCAACCCGATCCCGTCGGATCCGAGCCGCTACCGGCCCGCCCGGCTGATGCCGTCGCTGGGCGAGATCGTCAGCGCGGCGGCTAAGGTGCCCGGCGCCATCCGTGAAGGCCTAGACACGTTGTCCGACAACGATTCTGGGCACGCCCCGCAGGAATCCCCCACCGGCCAGGAGGTCCGTGCCTCCGGGGTCTCCGACGGCCATCCAGTCGATCACGAGACGCCGGCTGTGGACGAAGACGACACCTTTCCGGTCTACGAGGGCACCCCTGCCGAGCCCGCCTCGGAGGACGCCGACCCGGAGATCGTGCGGCGCGACGAGCAGAGCATCGAGGACGATGCCGTGCCCGTCACCGGAGCCGGATCCGACCCGGAAACCGCGTCCGATTCCATCATCGAAGCCGAGTCCGTCACCGAATCCGGAGAAGCTGCGAGGCCCGACACCGAGGCGACGACCGGTGCGGCCGACAAGACCGACACAGCCGACGGGGGTTCCACCGCGTAGGCCGAGGCATCGGCAGAATCGGACCGTACGGGCGTGTGAACAAGTCGGCAGCGGGCTGTCTCCTGGTCGGTGCTCTGTCTGTCTGTCGTCAAAGCCTGCGGAAGACCCGGCAGATCAGCTGCGACCTCGCACCCGGGTTCCGGCGTCCGCCGCCGCTCGCCGCGGCCGTCGGCGAGGGCCGAGAGCCCCAGGTCGCTTCAACGACCCACCCAGAGGCACCCGTAGCCGAGGCTTCCAAAGGCTGCGGGTGGTCTGCGGCACTCGCCGTCATGACGAAAATGAGAAACGTGGGCGTGATCTGTACCTCGAGATGGACTTCAAATCCGGCCGGCTGAAACGGCGCGCACCATTTGCCCGTTGACCCCAAACGAAAACGACCCCGCATGTGCGCCCGCTCGACCACAATAGGTGGAACAACACTTCGGCATATCCACCAGCACTCCGGCTTTGACTCAGAGTGTCCAATATCTGTAAGCCATTGTTTGCAATGGACTCGCTCACCCTCATCGAAGAGAACGCAGATTCGGGTGCTGGCAGATTCGGCCTTATGAAGCCATATGAAAGATGGTTTACACCAATATTGTTGATGCGATTTCACGGTGCCGAGAGAGTCGCCGAACATGCCCGGGGAAAGATGTTGATACCCCCGGGGTTGCGATGATCATGGGCAGCCGTTAGCCATCTCGTACGGCAGTCGAGTCAGTCGGACGTACATCGTGTAGCCAGAGCCTGCCACGAAATGGAGCCGGAAGCCCTCGGTATCTCGAATCCACTCGTACACGGGGTCGGCCGATGCGGGGCACTCCTCCCAGCCGCCCCTCATGAGCTGCTCATCCACCCGACGATAGATTTGGCTCCGCAATTCCGTGTCGTCCTTCTTGCCGTTATATGACCAAACCCCGGCCATACCGTCGTTTTCCGTGCGGTACCAACTGACCCCTGGCGGCATTTCCAAGTTGGGCATCCCGGCCCAGCCCGACGACCCCGACGACGGCGCAGGGGCCGCGGACTCACCGGCCCGTGCCGCCATCGTCTCCGAGTATTGACTCTCCACATTGTCGCGGATCGTCTCAACGGTGCCATCGTCGATAGAGCAACCGCTCATTGCGGCCAATGCCGCCAACGCAGCGATAGCTGAAATGGTCTTCATGATCGGACGGTACCTCCCGATCTGACGTTCGACGACGAAAATAAAATCCTTTGACCGGGGCCGCTTTCTGGCGACCCTTACTCGGCGGCGTCGTCATCGTTGGAGAGTTAGAGAGTTGTGCCCGTGCGGGCGCCGCGCGGGGGCCGGCGCTTGTGGAGGTCCCCAGGTTCGTTTCGACGGGGGTTGGTTCCGAATTAGTCCGGGAGGTCTGAGGGTCTCGTCATCGGCTTCAGAGACCGGAGCCCTCTACTACCGCTACCTCCTGCGGTGGCCGATACCGACGGGCGCGCCGGGTGCCGGTAGTTAGGCTCTCAGGCGATGCCCAACAACCCCGTCGACCATCGGCTGGCCGCACTGCCGGATTCCGGCTACGTCTACCGCACCGCGTGGCGGGTCGCCACCGGCGACATCGGCGCTGACCTGACTCTGCGCCTGGACAGTGTGGCGCGCTACATCCAGGAGGTCGGGGCCGAGAACCTCGTGGATGCCGGGGAAGCCGAAGCTCATCCGCATTGGCTCGTGCAACGCACCGTCATCGACGTGATCGAACCGATCGAATTCCCCAACGAGGTGTCCTTCAGCAGGTGGTGCTCGGCGCTGTCGCTGCGCTGGTGCACGATGCGTGTCGACCTCGTCGGCAGCGACGGCGGCCGCATCGAAACCGAGGGCTTCTGGATCGCGATGAACGCGAAAACGCTGACCCCGCAACGCGCCACGGACTCACTGATCGAGAAGTTCTCCACCACCACCGAGGAGCATCGGCTCAAATGGCGGCCCTGGCTGCAGAATCCGGACGATGTCGACCAGCGGACACCGTTCGCCCTGCGACGCACCGACATCGACCTGTTCGAGCACGTCACCAACACCGCGTACTGGCACGCCATCCACGAGGTGATGGCCGTGGTGCCGGAAGTCTGCGCGCCGCCCTACCGCGCCGTGATCGAGTACCGCAAGCCGATCAAGTACGGCGAGGACGTCACGATCCGCTGGGCCTGTCGCGGCGACGCCACCGATCCGCAGGTCCACATCGCGTTGACGGTCGGCGATGACGTGCGGGCGGCAGCCCTGTTGCGGCGGCTCTCGATAGGCTGACCGGGTGCCCGAACTCGTACTGACGCAGGTCGAAGACCACGTCGCGCTGATCACCATCAACGATCCTGACCGCCGTAACGCGGTGACCGCGGAGATCTCCGCGGCCCTGCGCGCCGCGGTCGCAAACGCCGAGGCCGATCCCGGCGTGCACGCGGTGATCGTGACCGGCGCGGGCAAGGCGTTCTGCGCCGGTGCCGACCTGACCGCCCTGGGCGAAGCGACCGAGGACGGGCTCAGGGTGATCTACGACGGATTCCTGGCCATCGCCGACTGCACGTTGCCGACGATCGCCGCGGTCAACGGCGCGGCCGTCGGTGCCGGACTGAATCTGGCGCTGGCCGCCGACGTCCGGATCGCCGGACCGGCCGCGCTGTTCGACCCGCGCTTCCAGAAGCTGGGCATCCATCCCGGTGGCGGCGCGACCTGGATGCTGAACCGCATCGTCGGGCCGCAGGCCGCCCGCGCCGCGCTGCTGTTCGGTATGCGGTTCGACGCCGACGCCGCGGTGCGCCACGGTCTGGCACTTGAGGTCGCCGACGACCCGGTGGCCGCGGCCCGGCAGCTGGCCGCCGGCCCGGCCGCCGCGCCGCGCGAGGTCGTTCTGGCCACCAAGGCCTCCATGCGGGCGACCGCCAATCCGGGCACAGTCGATGTCGATCAGCACCGGCTCGCGGTCGACATCGAGATCGTGCCGCAGGCCCGTTCGATCGAGTCGCCTGAGTTCGCGGCCCGGCTGGCCGCGGCCAAGCGCAAGTAGCTCACAGGTCGAGCAGCGTCAGCTCCGGCGCCTCGATCAGCGAGCGCAGCCCGCCGAGGAACGCGGCGACCTGAGCACCGTCGGCGACGCGGTGGTCGAACGCGCAGGTGAGCCTCATCGTCGGCCGCGCCGCCACGGTTCCATCGACCACCACCGGGCGCGGCTTCAGAGCGCCCACGCCGAGGATCGCCGCCTCGGGGTGATTGATCACCGGAATCCCGTCATCGAGACCGAGGGCCCCGAAGTTCGACACCGTGAACGTCGAGCCCTGCAGCTCAACGGGTTTCACGGTACCGTCGCGGGCAGCGGCGGCCAGGCGGGCGACCTCGTCGGCGAGCTGTCGGGTGGTCCGGCGCTGCGCGTCGGTCACCACCGGGACCAGGAGCCCCCGGGGCGCTGCGACACCGACGCCGAGGTGGACCGCGTCGTGGACATGGATGCGCGGACCGTCGGCGGTGTCCACCCAGGTCGAGTTCAGCGCCGGATGGCGACACAGCGTGACGACCAGCAGGCGCACAACGAGCGCGAACGGCGTCACCGAATCGGCGCCCGCGTCTCTGAATCGGTCCCGCAGCCGCAACAGCGCGGTCCCGTCAACCTCGACCGAGGCAGTCGCGTCCGGAATCTCCCGGCGCGACAACGCCATCCGTCGGGCCATCTCCAGCCGGACACCGGTGACCGCGGCGTCCGATGCCGGCGCGTCGGCCGCGGCCAGCACGTCGTCACGGGTGACGATGCCGTCCGGTCCCGCGCCGTCCAGCCGCGTCAGATCAACCTCCAGATCAGCGGCCAGTTTGCGCACCGGCGGTTTGGCCCTGGCCCGTCGCCGGCTGGCGTCCATGGTGTCGTCCGCACCGTAACCGACCAGCACCGGACGGCGTGCCGGCCGGTCCGTTCCCGCCACCTCACTGTCTGTGCTGATGCGCACCAGCACCGAACCGACCGGAAGCGTCTGGCCTTCCCTACCACCGAGTTCGACGATCCGGCCGGCGTATGGGCTGGGGATCTCGACCTGCGCCTTGTTGGTCTCGACGGTGCAGAGCGGCTGGTTGAGCTCGACCTCGTCGCCGACCGCGACGTTCCACTCGGTGACCGTGGCGTCTTCGAGGCCTTCGCCGAGGTCGGGGACCAAGAAATCCTGCACCGTGCTCATGGCCGGCTCATCGCGTTCTCGACGCAGTCGAGCAGTCGGTCCACCCCCGGCAGCCACAGCTTCTCCAGCCGCGCCGGTGGATACGGGGTGTCGAACCCGGTGGCGCGCAACACCGGCGCCTCCAACTCGTAGAAGCACTCCTCCTGGATCCGGGCGGCCAGCTCGGCGCCGAATCCCAGCGTGCGTGACCCCTCGTGCATCACCACGGCGCGACCTGTCTTGCGCACCGACGCCGCGACGGTGTCGAAGTCCAACGGATTCAACGACCGCAGGTCGACCACCTCGAGGCTGTGGGCGCAGATGTCGGCGGTGTTGAGTGCGGTCGCCACCAACGGTCCGTAGGTGATCACGGTGACATCGCCGCCGTGGCAGCGGATCTCGGCCCGGCCGATCGGCGGTGCGGGGTTGCCGGTGTCGACCGGTTCCTTGGCCCAGTAGCGGCGCTTGGGTTCCAGGAAGATCACCGGGTCCCGGGCGGCGATGGCGTAGCGCAGCAGCCAGTACGCGTCGGTCGGCGTGGACGGGACCACCACCTTCAGGCCCGCGGTGTGCAGCCAGTACGTCTCGGTCGATTCCGAATGGTGTTCCACCGCGCCGATGCCACCGAACGACGGGATCCGCACGGTCACCGGCATGTCAAGGTCACCGCGGGTCCGCATGCGGTACTTCGCCAGATGACTGACCATCTGGTCGAACGCCGGCGCGGCGAAACCGTCGAACTGGATTTCGGGGACCGGAACCAGGCCGCGGATCGCCATCCCGATCGCGACGCCGATGATCGCGGACTCGGCCAGCGGGGTGTCGAAACACCGCTGTTCGCCGAAGGTTCGGGCGAGCCCCTCGGTGACCCGGAAGACACCGCCCAGGGTCGCGACGTCCTCGCCGAAGACGTGGACGCGCTCGTCCACCCGCATCGCGTCGTGCAGTGCGCGATTGATCGCCTGCGCCATCGACATCGGGTTGCCCGAGGCTGCCGGCTCGGGCGTCCGGTCCGGCTCGGGGGCGTCGTCGTCGAAACCGAAGGGCCGCTCGATGAGTTGGGTCATCTCACGCCTCCTTCGCCAGTTCGTCCAACAGCTCGTCGCGCTGCCGGGACAGCTCCGGGGTGATGTCGTGGTAGACCGTGTCGAACACCTCGCCGACGTCGATATCGGGCTCGTGGATCACCGCGTCACGCAGCTCAGCGCGGAGCCGCTGCGCACGGTGTGCGACGCGGTCCTCCAGCCGCTGCGTCCATACCCCGCGGTGCTGCAGGTAGGTGCGGTACCGGGTGATGGGATCCCTTGCGCGCCAACGCTCCACCTCCTCGTCGGACCGGTACCGGGTCGGGTCGTCGGAGGTGGTGTGCGGGCCCATCCGGTAGGTCACCGCCTCGATGAATGTCGGACCGCCGCCGCCCCGCGCCCGGGCCGCGGCACGTTCGGTCACCGCGTAGCAGGCCAGCACGTCGTTGCCGTCGACCCGCACCCCGGGCATGCCGTATCCGATCGCCCGGTGCGCCAGTGTCGGACCGGCATGCTGGCGTTGCACCGGCACCGAGATGGCCCACTGGTTGTTCTGCACGAAGAACACGCACGGCGCACCGAACACCGCGGCCAGGTTGAGCGCCTCGTGCGCATCGCCCTCGGAGGTGGCGCCGTCACCCAGGAACGCGACCGTCACCGAATCCTCGCCCAGACGCTGGGCGGCCATCGCGGCACCGACCGCGTGCAGTCCGTGGGTGCCGATCGGTATCGATACCGGGGCCACGCACTTGTCCGTGAATCCCAGTCCGCCGTGCCACCGTCCCCGCCACAGCGCACCCAGCTGGGCCGGTGCGATCGACCGCACCAGGAACGCGCCCAGTTCGCGGTACTGGGGGAACAGCCAGTCGGTCTTGCGCAGGCACGCCGCGGCGCCGATCTGGGCGGCCTCCTGACCACGGCAGGACGCGAACAACGCCAGCTCGCCCTGGCGCTGCAGGTTGACGAACTCGGTGTCGAGCTCGCGGGTGACGACCATCGACTCGTAGAGCCAGGCCAGTGTCTCGGGTGGGAGGTCTCTGCGGTATCGGGATTCGGCGGTGGCTGCGCCGTCGGGCGCCACCAGTTGAATCGGCTCGCCGAGCTCAGCAAGCGCCGACAATCCAGCCATACCGCCTCCTAGGGTCACTGCGGCGGATCGCGCCGTCAGACGACTGAGGTGCTCAGGGCAGCGGCGGCAGAGCCGGACTCCTGGTGTGGAGCTGTCGGCCGGCACCGGGGTTGTGGCGCCGGGTCGACGATGCGCTGTGCTCGCCGTAGCACTGGGGCACCCCCATTATGCCGACGAACTGTGAACCAGACCACAAATGACGCGGCGCGCGTCGTCGTCAAAGGCACTCCCACGGGGGGATGGACGCCGGGCCGACGGGTTAGGCCGTCGCAGCTAGGAGTCTGCTGAATTAGTGGGTTGATGGGGCGGGGCGTCTCAAGCGCTCGTCGGCGCGTGTTGACCGTCTCTCGGGATGACGATCACGGGGTATGTGGACGTCATTGAGCGTGCTGATGTGGCCTGTGCCGCCGTTGTCGAATTGATCTTGTTCGTGTGCACCGTCAGTGTGACGAGGAACTGA
>NZ_JBQQCF010000051.1:0-36972 GCF_052245755.1 Mycobacterium sp. 4D054 | reverse complement strand
TGAGGTCTCGGCCGGTGCTGTCGGTGACCCGGAGCCGCTCGGCGGGGCCGGTGATGGTGATGACTCCGCGGTGGTGCAGCCGGTGATGGTGGGGGCAGACCAGCACCAGGTTGTCCAGCTCGGTCAGGCCGCCGTCTTCCCAGTGCTCGATGTGGTGGGCGTGCAGCCCGCGGGTGGCCCCGCAGCCGGGCACCGCGCAGCTGCGGTGCCGGTATTCCAGCGCCCGACGTAGCCGGCGGCTGATGGTGCGGGTGGTGCGCCCGGCCCCGAGGGGGATTCCGTCGCGTTCGAACCACACCTCGCAGGTGGCATCACAGCTCAGGTAGCGGCGCTGTTCGGCCGAAAGCAGCGGCCCCAGATGCAGGGCGGCGATCTGGTCTTTGACATCGACATGGACCACCACCGTGGTGTGCGCACCGTGCGGGCGGCGTGCGGCCTCGACATCCCAGCCCGCCTGGACCAACTCCATGAATGCATGACCGGCCGTCGGGATCGGCGAACGCCCCAGGCCCCGCCCGTCGCCGTCACTATGCCCGTCACGGTGGCCGACGCCGTATCCACCCGCGCCGTACCCACCGGCGCTGTCGCCGTTGTGGGCGGCGGTGTCGGGGTTGTCTGTGTCGGGGTTGGTGGTGTCGTCGCGTTTCCACTGCGCGATCAACCCGTCGTGGTGTGCCTTCAGGGCCGCTTCGAACTTCGCCGACTCCAGCAGCGGGAGCCTGATCCGCCAACACACGAACTCCCCGTCGATGGTTTTGGAAATCGACGGCTGCGGCACCGGCTCACACACCGGCTCAGGCGCAGGCTCGGGTTCAGGCTCGGGCGCAGGTTCGGGTTCGGGTTCGGGTTCGGGACGGGCTTCGACGCTGATCGCGGTCCGCAACTGACTGACCGTGGCATTGGCGGCCAACTGCGCATAATGGGCATCCGAACCCCTCCCCGCGCCCTCGGCGATCGCCCCGACCTGATCCAACGACAGCCGACCCGCCCGCAAATCCCCTGTACAGAGTGGGAATTCGGCCATCCGGCGTGCCACCGCCACCAGCGTCTGCGCGTTACGAAACGACGTCCCCAGTTTCCACGCGATCAACCCCTCCATCGATTTCACGCCCGTGATCGCCCATAACCCGGCCCGATCAATCTCGGCAGTGATCTCAGCGATGCGCCCGTCGATGGCGTTGCGCTGACCGGCCAACTCCGCCAACTCCTCAAAATGCGCCTCCAGCCGATCCGACTGACGCACCACACCGTCGGTACCAGTACCAACCGGGGTCTTCGCGGGCATAACCCCATCCTGACACCACCCACCGACAAACCGCCCGACCCAGACCGACGACGCGAAAACGACTCCCGCACAACGCGGTTGCCCAGTTCCGAACTGGCCCCCGCCGCGTCATCTCCCGGCATACACACACCGCGGCCGTGAATCTGCGCAGAACCACGACCCTCACCGCAATCTCGCGTGCAGCATGCAAAAGAC
Organism: Mycobacterium sp. 4D054; assembly: GCF_052245755.1. NCBI lineage: Bacteria > Bacillati > Actinomycetota > Actinomycetes > Mycobacteriales > Mycobacteriaceae > Mycobacterium > Mycobacterium sp. 4D054. Next base: position 35,492 of record NZ_JBQQCF010000051.1, on the reverse strand, counting down.
AACAGGGCACCAAGGGGCGTTGCGAATCAGCTACGCTCGATCGCCTCGCGCTGAATGCGATCGAACTGTGCACCCATCGCATCGGCGAGTGCGGTGGCGCCCGACAGCGGCCGCACCATCACCATGAAGTCGTCGATCAGGCCGTCGTCGTTGATGTGCAGGAAGTCGCAACCGGTGATCCGCTTGCCCGAGACGGTGGCCTCGAAGATCAAGGCGTGATCGCGGCCGTTGCCGTTGGTGATCTCGCGGACGTAGCGAAAGTCCTCGAACACCCGCATCACGCCGCGGAGGATCGCCGCGGTGATGGGTTTGCCCGGGTACGGCTTGAACGCCACGGGACTCGTGAATACGACGTCATCGGCCAACAGGGCTTCGATGGCGGCATCGTCACGGGACTCGACGGCCTGCCTGAATGCATGCATCACATGACGGTAGCGCGCGGCGAATACGTAGCCCTCTGCTCTCGGCCGAAATCCCTTAGCGTGGCGGCATGGCACGCAAAGTCGACGTCGGACTCGGGTTGTTTGTCTTCCGTACGGTCGTGGGTTTCCTGTTCGGACTGCACGGCACCGTCAAGATCTTCGGTTGGCCGGCCGACGCGGGCCCGACCGCCGAGTTCGGTGCTTGGCCGTCCTGGTGGATCGGTCTGATCTCGTTGACGACCGGTCTGCTGGTCATGATCGGATTGTTCACCCGCGCAGCGGCGTTCCTGGCTTCCGGCGCGATGGCGGTGGCCTACTTTTGGAAGCATCAGCCCGATGGACTGCTACCGATCCAGAACGGAGGCGAGACCGCGGCACTGTTCAGCTTCGCCTTCCTGCTCCTGGCATTCACCGGATCCGGCGCCTGCGCAGTCGGCAATCTCACACGCGGCCGAACCGCTCACGTCCGTGAGGTCGATGCGATCGATGTCAGCTCGCCTCATCATCGAGAAGTGCTGCCCCAGTAGTACTCCGGTGAACCCGGCTTCAACGTCGGCTGGGGCGGGCGGCGTTCGACGGTGGGACGCACCCTAAGTTCCCGGATTCCTCCGGGTCGTCCTCGCCCTCGGCCTGGTCGGCCTGGTGTGTCCCCGAGGTCTTCATCTCGGGATCGGCATCGGGATCCTGCCGGCCCGGGTTCTCGGGTCCGCTGTCGGTACTCAGCATTGCTCACCTCCGTGAGGCGCGGCATACCCGGCCGGCAAGGGTTTAGTCCCGGCTCTTGTGGCTATGGATTCTCACTGTGCGCGCGTACGTGAGGAGAAGACTGTGAGCACCAATAACGCCGGCGGCACCACCGCCAACGACCTCGGCGGCGCTGAGGACATGCTCAGCCCGATGGAGGCATGTCTGCCGAGGAGGAGCGCCAGGGCGAGACGCTCGACCAGCGGTTGGCCGAGGAGCTACCCGACGTGACGGCCGGCGACCTCGACCCCCGGGACGCCGACGCATCCGGGACCCCGCCGGCTGATCCCCGCCAGATCGACGGCGTTCCAGAGGACGGGGACTCGGTGTTCCCCGTCGTCAAGTGAAAGGCAGACCGTATGACGAACTCCGCAGACCTACCGCTGCCCGACTACGACCAACTGACCGTGGGCGACCTCCAGCACCGGATCCGGTCCCTCACGGCTGACGAACTACAGGCCGTACTCATCCACGAGGCCGGCCACGCAGCACGAGTGCCCGTGCTGGAGATCCTCGAAGCCCGGGTACGTGAACTGGAGGAGGGTGCACAGCCGTCGTCCGGTGATCCGCGTCGGGCGCCCAGGGTCCAATCGACGCCCGGCGGTTCGCCGGTGCAGGAATCGACGGCTGCCCAGGCGAACACGCCGTTGCGGCACGGAGTGGCGAACCAGACCCCCAACCGCGGCCTTCCATGAGCCGGCGGTCAGTCGTGCCGTCACCGGCGTGGAGCCGGTCGAGTTCGCCTGTGGTGCGGTCTAGTCGTCAGCGGTGGGCCGGCGCTCGGCCAGCGCGACCAACCGCCAGGTGCTCTCGCGGTTGCGCGGATAGGCCATGGCCAGGGCCGCGGAGTCGGGCAGCCAGCTCAGGGGCGGCGACACCGGCACCTCAGCCATCTCGATCAGGCATCCGCCGCCCTCGATGTCGTGGAGCCGCAGCGTGACGCGCGCCGTGCCCAACGGCCCGCCCTTGGCGATCAGCACGAGTTCGTATTCAGGCGTGCAGGACTCGACCACGGTGCGGTCGTTGATCACGGCGGGCCATATCCCGATCGAGTGGTGAATCACGCTTGCGGGCTGGGGCCACTTCGGATCGACGGCGCGCATGCGGCTGTTCCCGACCACCCATTGGGAGTAGGTCCAGCCGTCGGCGAGCACGTTCCAGACCCGCTGCCGCGAGGCCGGGGTCTCGCGCCGGACTATCGGTGAACTGGTGATCTCGGGAGGGCCGGAGGCGTGAGTCGACACCAGTAGCGGCTACCCGTCCGCGTGCCCGACAAACACCTCCGTGCTTGCATGGAAGGCCAGTACCGACGTCGAGAGCTCCCGGAGGTGCGAGTTCATGCCGCTACCCGTGGCACGGCGCGGCGACTTGGTCTGGCTCGCCCATGTGCTGCGCGACGCAGGCTTGGAGGTCGTCGAGTTCCCCGGATGGCGGCAACGCGGGCACGGCGAGTTCAAGGACATCCATGGGGTGATGGTGCACCACACCGGGTCGGACCGGGCGTCCGCGGCCTCGATCGCCCACGGCCGTCCGGATCTGGCGGGCCCGCTGTCGCAGCTGCACATCGCACGCAACGGCACCGTGACCGTGGTCGCCGCAGGTGTGGCCTGGCATGCGGGCGTCGGCATGCATTCGTGGTTGCCGGCGAACATGGGCAACTGGCACACGATCGGCATCGAATGCGCCAATTCCGGGACCCGCCCGGAGGCGCCGCACCGGCGCAACTGGCCGGATGCCCAGTACTTCGCGATGGTGATCAGCTGCGCGGCGATCCACCGCCATCTCGGTCAACCGGCCGACCGCACGATCGGACACAAGGAGTACGCCGGCCGTGCGCAGGGCAAGTGGGATCCTGGTGCGATCGACATGGACGAGTTGCGCCGCGACATCACGTCGCGAATCGGCGCCGACCCGGCCGTCTCGGCGCCACGGCCGCCCGTCCCGGTGGGGGCGTACACCGACGTGCTGATGTATCGCGGGTCCCGAGGTCCACAGGTCGCAGAACTCCAGCGCAGGTTGAAATACGCCTACGCGGCGTATGCCGGGGCCTTGGAGATCGACGGTGTCTTCGGGCCCGACACCGAGGCGGCGGTGTGCGAATTTCAGCGCCGGACACCGGGGCTCACGGTCGACGGGATCGTCGGGCCGGCCACCGCGGCGGCATTGAGATTGCGCCTGATCGACCCGTGAGGACGCCGCCGTTGTGGCAGACTGCTTCGACCGGAGCACGAAGGGAACGGAACGCGGTGAAGGACGCACCGGCACGGCGCCGCCACCACGGGTCGCGCCGCGACCCCGCGATCGACGAAGCGGTGCTCGAGGTCACCCGCAAACTGCTGGTCACCCGTGGCTACTCGGCCACCTCGATCGATCTCATCGCAGCTACCGCCAGGGTGAGCCGCCCCGCCATCTACCGCCGATGGCGGTCCAAGGCCCATCTGATCCACGAGGCGGCGTTCCCTGATCTGGGCTCGGTGCCCTGCGAGGACGACGTCGCCGCCGAAATCACCCGGCTGTGCCGCGGGGCTCTGGTGATGTACGGCGACCCCGTTGTGCGCGAGGCGTTTCCGGGGCTGCTGCACGACCTGCGCCTGGAACCGGCCATGCAGAAGCTGATCGACGACCGGTTGGAGACCGCCGCGCGCCGCCGGCTCGCCGAACAGGTCGATGACGGAGTCGAACGCGGCAGGGTGCGCGCACAGGTGGACGCCGACGCCGTCATGGACGTCATTGCGGGCGCCGCCTGGTACGCGGTCTGCGTGCGGAAAGTGACCGACATCGACGACGCGGCGGCCAAGCTCGCCGATCTGGTCCTGCACGGCGTGCTGGCGCGCACCACAGGCGCCTAGAGTCGGCCCACCTGACGCAGTCCCTCAACCGTGTCGGCGATCGTCTCGGCGGGTTCGCGCTGGGTCAGGCCGAAGTCGCGCCGGCTGGGCTCGTCGTCGGACTCGGGCATCTGGGTGTAGTACTGCATCGCCGCCGAGTTGATCGGCGTCTCAAACGGCAGGAACGGGCCGACGATGTCGAGCAGCCGGCCGGCGCTGCGCAGCGCCACGTCGGGAACCGGGTAGACGACCAGAGTGTGGCCGGCCGCGGTGCCGATCATCGAGGCCAGCTTGTCGACCGGAACTCGTTGTCCGCCGGCCATGTACCGGCGTGGTCCTCGGCCCGCTTCGAGCAGGGCGACATGCAACTCGGCCAGGTCGCGGACGTCGATCACGATCCACCCCGCGCTGCGGCCGGGTACCCCGCGCATCTTCACCGACGCTTCGACGCCTTCGGCGGCCTCGCCGAACTGGTCGCCCGCCGGCGGGCCGAGCACCATGCCGGGATAGGTGATGTTGACCGGCGCGCCACCGTCCTGCAGTCCGCGGGCGTAGGCCTCCACGGCAGCCTTGGACCGGCCGTAGCCGTCGCTGCCGCCGACCACCGGCAGGTCAGCGTGCAGCAATTCGAGATCCGGCCGGAACAACGCGGTGAAACTCGAGACGTGAACGATCGGGTCGATGCCTGCGTGCACGGCGCCCCCAAGCACGTTGCGGGCACCTTCGAGGTTGGTGTGCAGCATTTCATCGGCCCGGCTGGGATCGGTGGAAACCATTGCCGCGCAGTGGATCACCGCATCGCAACCGTCCAGCGCGGCCGACGTGGCTTCCGCGTCGGCGATGTCACCGACAACGTGGTCGCCGATGTCGACGCCGATCTTCGCGGCGCTGGTGGTCAACCGGTCAGGGTTGCGGACCAAAAACCGCACGTCGTGCCCCGCGGCCTGAACGGCTTTGGCCGTCCACGCTCCGACGAAGCCGGTGCCACCCGTAACCAGTACTTTCATGTGCCCCCTCCGGTCTGCCGCGACGGAGGTCCCCGCCCGGACCCCGTCCACAGTACGGGCGAACCGGCGGTTTGCCAGGTGCCGCTGTCGCCGGTGGCCTTACAGTGACGGCATGGGGGCGCAACCGCAGATGCCGACAGGATTCGACCGGCCGCGAGTGGATCCCGGCGCGCTGGCGCTGGCCACCGTCGCAGGCGCGGTGGCCTTCATCCTCGGTCCCGGGGAGTGGGACGTGCTGGCCGTCGTCATCGGCGTGATGTTGCTGTGCATCCTGCTCGCCCACCACATCGCCGCGCCGGCGGCGCTGACCCCGCGCACTCTGCTGCTGCGGGCCGCGTTCGGCGCGACGACCGGGCTCGCGTTCTGCATCGCGGCCGCGCCGGCCATCCAGCACTTGGTGGTGACGCCGTACTTCCACAGCGAAGACCCGGACGGGATCTCCTTGGACGCCTGGAATACGACCGTCACCCTTGCAGTGATGTGGTTTTTCGTCGCGACGCTGATCGCGGTGTTCGAGCCGCGGATCGCCCGCTGGCTGGACACGCCGCGCCGGCGCACACGAACCGACGACCGCTAGTTGACAGTCGTCAAGAATTCCGCCGAACCGGCCCTCGAGGCTCCCGGGGCTGCTATAGGTTGACCCGGTGCACTCATCGTTGCGTCCGCAGCTGATCGAACGCCCTGCCGACCTGACCACCGAGTGGCTGACCGCGGTCCTCGGGCAGGGCACCGTCTCCGAATTCGACATCGACCGCATCGGCACCGGCCAGATGAGCGAGTGCTACCGCGTGGCGCTGCGCTACGCCGACGGCGACCCGGGGCCGTCGTCGGTCGTGCTCAAGGTCGCCGCCGCCGACCCCAGCAGTCGCCAGACCGGTCTGGCGATGGGGCTCTACGAGCGTGAGGTCAGCTTCTACGCCAACATCGCACCGGGGCTCGGCGGGCCCGTCGCGCCCTGCTATCACAGCGCGTACGACTCGCAGACGGGCGCCTTCGACCTGCTGCTCGCCGATGCTGCGCCCGCGCAGGTGGGTGACGAGATCCGCGGGGCCACAGTGGAACAGGCGACGCTGGCGCTGACCCAGATCGGGCACGTCCACGGACGACTGCTCGGCAGCCAGACGCTGGAGGGCGCGGAGTGGCTCAACCGCGAGTCGCCGGTCGACCAGGCTCTGATCAGCGCGCTGTATGCCGGCTACATCGACCGCTACCGGGACCAGATCGCCCCGGAACACCGTGAGGTCTGCGAACGGTTCGTCGCATCGTTCGACGCCTATATGGCAGCCGAGGACGAGGCCGACCGGCCACGCGGGCTCGTGCACGGCGACTTCCGGCTCGACAACATGCTGTTCGGCCAGGACGGGTCCGACCGTCCGCTGACCGTGGTGGACTGGCAGACCGTCACCTGGGGGCCCGCCTTCACCGACGTGGCCTACTTTCTGGGCTGCGCGCTGCCCGTCGAACGGCGCCGCGAACACTACGACACACTGCTGACCGCCTACCACGATGCGCTCGGCGCGGCCGGAATCACTCTCGACGAGGTACGCGAGGGGGTGCGCCACCAGGCTTTCTTCGGCGTGCTCATGGCGATCGTGTCGCCGATGCTCGTCGCACGCACCGAGCGCGGCGACGAAATGTTCATGGCGATGATCGCGCGAAACTGCCAGCACGTGCTGGACGCCGACGCGCTGGCCGTACTGCCCGCACCGACCACACCGGAACCGTTGCAGCCCAACGTCGATGACGAAGGACGGCACACCCCGACCGATGAAGACCTGTGGAGTGAGAGCTGGTACTTCGACTTCGCCGACCCTGCGCAGCAGGTCGGCGGCTGGATCCGGCTGGGCCTGATCCCGAACCAGGACCATGCGTGGATCAACGGCCTGGTGTGCGCGCCGGGCGCCCCGACCATCGCGCTGCTCGACTTCGAGGCTCCGCTGCCCGAGGATCACACCCGTGTCCGTGCGGACGGCATCGAGTTGGACATCGACGTGCCGACGCCGCTGCGCACCTACCGGGTCGCGGTGCGGGGGCGGGGACAGGCCCACGACGACCCCGCTGCGATCCTGCGGGGCGAGGCCGGCCGGCCCGTCGATGTGTCGATGGATCTGACCTGGACCACCGTCGGGCAGCCGTACCAGTACCGCATCTCTGCACGGTACGAGATCCCCTGCACCGTAACGGGAACCGTGGTGGCCGACGGGCAGACCTACGAATTCACCGCGGTGCCCGGCCAGCGGGACCACTCCTGGGCGGCCCGGGACTGGTGGAGCATGGATTGGGTATGGAGCGCGCTGCACCTCGACGACGGCACGCACCTGCACGGAGCGCAGATCCTGATTCCCGGCGCCCCGCCGATCGGCATCGGCTACGCGCAGCGCGACGGCCGGCCCTTTGTCGAGCTGGCCGCGGTCACCGCGCGAACGACGTTCGGCGACAAAGAGTTACCGGTCTGCGCCGAGGTGGACTACGAACCCGCCGGCATCACGGCCACAATCGAGGTCCGCGGCCACGCACCCGTGCTGCTGACCTCCGCCGACGGAAGGCTCAGCCAGTTCCCGCGCGCCTGGGGAACCGTGACCACAGCCGACGGTCGCACCGGCGTGGGCTGGATCGAGTGGAACCGCAGTCAAGGCTGAAGCGCCGGCGACCTGTGCCCTAGCCCGTGCTGCTCTGGATCTGCAACAGATTGCCGCAGGTGTCGTCGAGCACCGCGGTGGTCACCGGGCCCATGTCGGCCGGCTCCTGGGTGAAGCGAACGCCTTTCGCGCGCAGCCGCTCGAACTCCGCTCGGACGTCGTCGACGACGAAGGCGGTGAACGGGATCCCGTCGGCGACGAGCGCGTCCTTGAACGGTTTGACCGCCGGGTGGGCGTCGGGTTCCAGGGTCAGTTCGGTCCCGTCGGGATCCTCAGGCGAGACGACCGTGATCCACCGGGCTTCGCCCATGGGCACGTCGTGCTTGACCTGGAAGCCGAGCACGTCGGTGTAGAACCGCAGCGCCTTGTCCTGGTCGTCGACCAGCATGCTGGCGTAACCGATCCTCATGTCGTTTTCTCCTCGGGGTTGGGGAGCCACCGCCGGAAGAGGTCGCGCAGCGGTGCGGTGTTCAGGTGGTGGAACTTAAAGCGTCCTTCGCGCCGGGTCTCGATCAGCCCCGCCTCTTCCAATACGTCCAGGTGCTGGGACGTCGATTGCCGGGACGCGCTGACCCCGTGCTTGGTGGCCAGTCGCGCGCAGATCTCGAAGAGCGTCTGGCCGTCCCGGTCGGTCAGCTCGTCGACGATCAGCCGCCGCGTGGGATCGGCCAAAGCCTTGAAGACGTCACCCACGAAACGACCATAGGCAAGTAGCTACTTGCATGTCAACGGTCGGAACGGAGCACATCCGTCGAAACGTCCCGGGCCGCGATAGCATCCCGCAGTGAGCTCAGCCGAGCCTCGATTCGGTGTCCCGGAGCTACAGAACCGCCGGGATCAGTGGGTGGCGCTCGTGCTGCGGTCCAGGCCGTGGCCGGTCGGCTGGGGCATCGGCGTGGCGGCCGGGCTTATCGCGGCGGAGACCGCCCTGGTGGTGTTCCTGCACGTGTCGCGCCGGAGAATGCGTTCGGCGCCATCTTCTTCTTCGCGGTTCTCGTGGTGTCGGCCGGGTGGAACTCGTGGCTGGCGGTGGCGACCTCGCTGGTCAGCGCGGCGGTGTACGTGATGTTTCATCTGGACGGTCTGGTCACGGCGATCTTTGTGTTCCTGCCGCTGGCGCTGCTGGCCAATCTGCTCGCAGGCCAGGCGCGCCTGCGCGCGATCGAAGCCGAACGGCGGCGGCAGCGCGCCGACGCCCTGGCCGCCCAGCAGGCGGCGCTCCGCCGGGTCGCGACCCTGGTGGCACGCGAGGCCGATCTGGCCGAGATCTACGCCACGGCGGTCTCCGAGCTTGCGCGCGGTCTCGATGTGGAGCACACCGCGCTGGTGGAGTTCGTCGGGGAGGAGTGCGTGGTGCTCGCCGCGCACGACACCCAGGGGCGGTCATGGCCGACGATGGGCGAGCGTTTCCCGCTGGAAGGACACACCGTCACCGCCGAGATCCGCAGAACCGGCCGGACCGCACACGTCGATGACTACCGCGCAGTCGAGGGCGCGCTTGCCGAGCGCCTGCGCGGTGCCGGGTTCCGTTCCGGCGCAGGGGCGCCCATCACGGTCGCCGGCCAGGTGGTCGGGGCGCTGATCGTGGCCTCGGTGCAGCCGGGCGCCCTTGCCGACGGATGGAAAGACAGCATCGGCGACTTCGCCGACCTGGTGTCCACCGCGATCGCCAACGCCCGGACCCGCGAACAACTCCGGGCCTCCCGGGCCCGCGTCGTCACCGCGGCCGACCAGGCCAGGCGCGGGATCGAACGTGATCTGCACGACGGTGCACAACAACGCATCGTCGCACTGGGCTTGCGGTTGCGAGGAATCGAGGCCACCGTGCCCGTGGAGTTGACGCCGGTGCGCGACGAACTCGACCGCGCCGTGCAAGGACTCGGTGATGTGCTGCGGGAGTTGCAGGAACTCTCCCGCGGCATCCACCCCGCCGTGCTGTCCAATGGCGGGCTCGGCCCGGCGCTGCGGTCGCTGGCCCGGCGCTCGGCTATCCCGGCGACCGTCGATGTCGACGTCGACGGACGGTTGCCCGAACCGGTCGAGGTGGCGGCCTACTACGTCACCGCCGAAGCTCTGGCCAACGCCGCCAAGCACTCCGGGGCCGACGGCGTGACCGTGACTGCGCGTCGAGAGCGACGAGTTGATCATCGCGGTCAGCGACGACGGCGTCGGGGGCGCCGCGACCGCCGACGGATCGGGCTTGATCGGGCTCAGCGACCGCGTGGAGGCCGTGGGCGGGCGGTTCGAGGTGGTCAGCCCCGCCGGGGCGGGCACCACGCTCACCGCCCGCCTTCCGGTGGCGGCCACGCCGGTCTGACCAGGCTGGTCAGTCCGCCGGATGATCCCAGGGGGAATCCACCGGGGTCGCCGGCACCGGCAGTCGCGATTCCGGCAGCGGTGGAACAGCTTTCAACAGCGGGTTGCGGTCCCGAAGCGCGCCGGCGGTACGTCCGCGGCCCCAGCCGACCATCTCGCGGTACCCGCCGAGCAGGCCGTGCCGGGTGACGGCGCCCTCATCGGCGTGCGGACTGTCCGGTCCGACGGGCGCCGAGACGGGGGAGACGTACAACGCATCGACCGGGCAATAGGCCTCGCACATGAAGCAGGTCTGGCAGTCCGACTGCCGGGCGATCACGGGGATACCGTCCTCGCCGCGCTCGAACACATCGGTGGGGCACACCTTGATGCACACGTCGCAGGCGATGCACGCAGTCGAGCTGACGATCTCGATCATGCCACTGCCTCCGCAGAGACCAATTGCGGAGCAACCGGATCCGGTGCTGTCCTGACCTCGTCGAGCCCGCCGACCAGGATCCGGTGGGCGAGCCGGTGGTCAATCTGGGGCAGATCCTCGCGGCGGTGCAGACCCCGGCTCTCGGAACGGGCGAGCGACGCGGCGGTGATCCAGCGGGCGGTGGCCACCAGCGCGACCGCCTGCCGCGGTTTGTACGCCTCGCGTGCCGGCACCGGGGCCAGCCCGCCGGCGATATCCCGCCACAGGCTTTCGAGGGCATCGGCCGACTCGGTGAGCCGAGCATGGGATTTGAGGTGGCTGCGCTTAGGCGGCAGGATCTGGTTTTGCGCTGCGCGCACCACTTCGTCGACGGTCGGTGCGTTCCGGTGGCCGGGTCGTAGCCCGAGGCGGTCGTGCTCGACGGGTTCATCGACGGTGCGTCGGCGGCTGTACTCCGCGGCGCCACGACCGGCGAACGTTCCGGACGCGATCGCCCACGATCCATTGTGGCTGCCGCCCCCGCTGATCGCACCGGTGATCAGTTCCCTGGTCGCGGCGTCACCCGCGGCGAACAGACCGGGAACGGTGGTGGCGCAGTCGGGCCCGGTGATCCGTAGGCCGCCGGTCCCGCGTACCGAACCTTCGTAGACCATGCGCAGCGGGTAGGCGGTGACGAACGGGTCGATGCCTGCCTTGTCGAGAGGCAGGAAGTAGTTCGGCTGGGCATCGCGCATGGTCTGCCGGATGTGCTCGGGCGCGCGATCCAGCCGGGCGAACACCCGCTGACCGCGCGCCAGTGCCCGCTGCGCATCCTTGCGCCCGGCCAGGCCGCGCTCGGCGGGGAAGGGCCGGCCGTGCTCGTCATAGAAACTGGCCCATTGCAGCATCCGTCCCTTGGTGTGGGTGCCCCATTCGGGTGCCAACGCGTAGGCGGTGCTGAACTCCATGCCGGACAGGTCGGCGCCCACTTCGGCGGCCATCAGGTATCCGTCCCCGGTGTCGACATTGGTGCCGAACGACCCCGACAGGAATGCGGTGCCGCCGGTGGCCAGTACCACCGCACCCGCGCCGATCCGCCACCGCCGTCCGCCCTCCTGGCGTGCTATTCCATTGGCCCCGTTGACGATTCCGTCCGTGTCGGTGGTCAGTGCGGTCGCGGGATGATGGTCGAGGATGCGCACCCCGCTGCGGTGGGCCTTGCGGCGCATCCGGCGCATGTACTCCGGGCCGTGCAGGCTGCTGCGCAGCTGCCGCCCGTCGTCCCCGACCGGGAACGGATAGCCCCATCGGGCCAGCTGCTCGATCCGGTCCCACGACGCCGACAGCACCCGTGCCATCCAATCGGCATCGGTCAGGCCACCGGCGGCCGCCTCGCGTTCACGCATGGAGTCCTCGCGGCGCGGGCCGGGCGGGATCAGCCACAGATTGTTGCCACCGGCGGCGGTGGCCCCACTGGTACCGCAATAACCCTTGTCCACCAGGGTGACCCGGCTTCCGGCTTCGGCGGCCGCAACGGCGGCCCAGGTGGCCGCCGGACCGCCGCCGATCACCAGGACGTCGGTGACATGCATGTCGACGTCACCGGCTGCGGTCATGCCCGACCTCCTCCGCGACGCCGAGTTCGGCCAGCAGTGCCCGACGCAGTTCGTCGAAACCGTCGTCGCCGCGGCTGCGGGGGAACGGCAACTCCACCTGACGGTTCAGCGAGACCCGGCCCTCGGACAGCACGACCACCCGGTCGGCGAGCAGGATCGCCTCGTCGACGTCGTGTGTGACGTGCAGCACGGCCATGTGCCGGCGCGCCCAAAGGTCATGCAGGAGGCGGTACATCTTGAGCCGGGTCAGCGCATCCAGTGCGCCGAACGGTTCGTCGAGCAACAGCAGGTCGGGTTCCCGAACCAGGGCTCTGGCCAGTGAAACACGCTGGGCCTCACCGCCGGACAACGACAGCGGCCACGACCGAACCTTGCCGGACAGGCCGACCTCGTCGAGCGCTGCCTGACCGCGCGCGGTCCGGCTGGGGGCGTCGGAGCCGGCGTCGGGTAGCGCGAACGTGACGTTGGCCAGCGCCCGGCGCCAGGGCAGCAGGCGCGGGTTCTGGAACACCACCGCCCGGGAACGCGGCACGATCACCGAGCCGTCGGCCTGCCCGTCGAGGCCTGCGAGGATGCGTAGCAGCGTGCTCTTGCCTGAACCGGAACGGCCCAGCATCGCGACGAACTCGCCGTCGGCGATGTCGAGGTCGAGACCGTCCAGCACCTGCTGGACGCAGAACGCGCGATGCAGGTTGCGGATGGTGACCACAGGGGCGGTCACGCCGCGCCCTCGAAGCCGCCGAAGCCGTTGCGCCAGGACAGCAGCACCCGCTCCAGCAGTCGCACCAGCGCATAGGAGGCGAGCCCGGCCACCGCGTAGATCACGATCACCAGCAGGGAGATGTCGAACTGCAGGTTGGTCTGCGCACGCGACATCAGGAAGCCGATGCCCTCGGTGGTGTTGATCATCTCGGCGAAGATCAGGCTCAGCCAGGCGCTGGACAGCCCGAGGCGAAGGCCGACAAGGAAGTTCGGCATCGCACCGGGAAGGATCACATTGGTGATCAGGGTGACGCGGCGCGCCTCCAACGTCTGGGCCATCTCCACCAGCTGTTGGTCCACCCCGCGGATACCGGAGTAGGTGTTGATGTAGATCGCGATCGCGACTCCGAGGGTGATGAGCACGATCTTCGGGCCCTCGCCGATGCCCATCCAGATGATCAGCAGTGGGGTGAGCGCGAAATTGGGTACCGCCTTGAGGATCTGCATGGTCCAGTCGAGCAGGTCCTCGCCGGTGCGGGTCAGCCCGGCCAGCACCGCGAGCAGGACGCCGAGGGTGATGCCCAGCACGGTGCCGGTCAGCACCCGGGTGGCCGACGCGCCGACGTGAAGAGCGAGCTGGCCGTCGGTCAGCAGGCGCCACGCGGTGGTCGCGACATCCGCCGGCGGCGGAAACAGATCAGGGTTGAGCAGTCCGGTCGCCGAACCGACGGCCCATGCGGACAGGATCAGCACCGGTCCCATCATCCGGCGCAGCGGGCGCGGGATGCGGGCCCAGACGCTGCGCCGACGGCGGTGGCCGGCGACGACGTCGATCAGGTCCAGGCTCGACGCCTCGGCGCGGACCGGGGTGGCGACGACGGTCATGACTGCGCTCCGGCCCACTCCGTCACCGAGTACCGGCCCTCCAGGGCGCCGTCGGCCTCGAGGAAGTCGTAGGCGGCCTGGAGCTGATCGACACCCTGTTTCGGGAACGGTTCGGTATTGAACTCGTCGGGTCGCGTCGCCTCCCTGACGAACTCGACCTCGGTGCCGTCTGTCTGCGCGACCCAGTCGGTGTACTGATCGAAGTTCTTCTGGATGTCGCTGTTGACCGCGGTGACGGCCTGGCGCCACGCGTCGGCGAACCCGGGATGTTTGTCGGTGAACGTGGTCAACGCGATGTTGGTGCCGGTACTGCCCAGACCGTGCCGGGAGAGGCTGTCGATGATCGGGAAGCCCTTGTGCTGCAACTCGATCGCGCTGGCCCCGGTGACCACCGTGGCGTCGATCTGCCCGGAGCTCAGGCCTGCGATCGACTCGGGCGTCGGCACGTCGCGCACCTGGATCTTGCCGTTGAGTCCGGCGGCGTCGATCAGCTGTTTGGCCGCCCGGTCGCGGATGGTGCCCTGCGGTGCGGTCACCGACTTGCCGACCAGCCCGCCGATGTCGGTCGGGCCGCCTTTGGCGCCGACCAGCCAGGCGTCGCCGCTGACCGAGTCAAGGCTCAGCAGAACAACTTTCGGGTCACGGCTGCGGGCGCGCAGCGCTGGGTTGTCGCCGATCGCGGCGACGTCGATCGCACCGGCGAACAACGCCGACGCGACGTCACTGCCGGACTGGAAGAACGAGTACTCGATCTTGTCGACGCCGGCTCCCTTGAGTTGCTCGGCGAGGATGCCCTGCTTGTCACCCCAGCCCAGCGACCCGGCAGGAGTGCCGGTCGGGGACGTCGCGCCGATACGCAGCGTGTAACCCTCCGATCCGTCATCACTGCTGCCACAGGCGACGGCCGAACCGAGAATGGCAAGCGTCAGGGCGGTGCGCACGAAGTAGCGAAGCATGGGGTGGGCCTCCGGGAAGGTTTTCGCGTCAGGAACACGGATCGGCCCAAGTAGATGTCACCAGTCGAGCGGAGACTACGGTTGCGATCAGCGTGACCCGAAGGTCCCGGTGGATCGTGTCAGCGAAGGTCGTTGATCGCCAGTGCGGAATCCCAGGCGAGTTTGCTGGAGGCTTCACCTCGGCCGGTGCGGACGCGGTATGCCGTCCACCGCACATAGGTGCCGTCGGCACGGCGTGCGAGCACTGGTACGGCGCGTAGATGTAGGCCCTCGCGCGGCAACTCCTCACCAGGGAACGTCAACGGAGTGGGGGCAAGGGTGACTCCGACGGCCTCAACGGGGACACCGTCGCGCAGCAAGGCACCTTTCCGCAAGGCGAGTTGTCCCGGTCGCGGCGCGATGGGCACGAGAGGTATCCAGTGCGCGGGTATGGCCGTCTGCAGCCGGTACAGGCGTTCCTCGGGATCGAGGTCCGGCGGCCACGGATCCGGCTCCGGTTGTGGCTCACCGGCCCGCGACCGGGGATCACCGCTGCGGCCCTGCACCGTGAGCTCGATGGCCCAGGCCATGTTGGCCATCTCGTCGCGCAGGAACAGCACCTCCTCGACCGCGTCGCCCACCAGGGTGCCTGCCGCGACCGGTGGCAAGACGACGCCGGGCAGCGGGCGGCCGGTGGCTGTGGACACCCGGAACATCGTGAAGTTGGGATCCGAGAACTCCGGCACCGCAACGGTTTCGCCGAAGTCGTCGGTGACGTGCACCGCGGTCACCTGATTGATCGCGCCGAGCAGACCGTCGACGGGAACGCCGAGCCAGTCGTCACCCGAGGACATGGCGAACTCGGCGAGGCACAGTCGCGCGAGGTCCGTATCCTGCGCCTCGATCGCTCCGAGGTCGACCTTGCCGTCCTCGAGTTGCCAGTACCGGTCCGCCGGCATGCCCGGGAAACGCAGAGGGGTCGCCAGCATGGTCGCCGTGGTCTCGACGGGAGAACCCGTCGGCGCTCCGTCGGGCAGGTCGCCACTGGCGGTATCCACCCATTCCAGATCGCTCCAACGGATCTCCGCGGCGCCGAACTGTGTTCCGCGGGCGAAAACGGCGTTGTCGCCATCGCCGAAGCGCAGCGCGAAACGGTATTCCAGACGTTCCGTCGACCAGGCGCCACCCGAGTCTGCCGCGCCGGTCAACCAGGTGTGCCAGGTGCTCAGCACCGAGCGCACGGCGTCTGCGTCGTGGGCGTCGGCAAGCCACGGCGGATCGCCGGCCGCCAGGTCGGCGGCAAGCGCGCGGCCGTCCGGGACAGCGCCGCCGAGTACCGTGAGCAGCCGTTTGGCCTGCGGATCCAGCGCATCCCGGGCGGCGACCCTCTGTAAACGCGCTACCCGGTCGGCCTCGGACTCCCCGGCAACGGGCTGTTCGGGCGACTGAGGATCGTCGTCGAGGGACAACGGATGCGAAAGTGAGAGTGCCGCAGCGAGTTCCGCCTCACCGGCATCGGTGAGCAGATCGGCGAGCTGCGCGCCCGCCTCGGCGCGCTGCCGCAACCCGGAGCCGAGGGCGAGGGCAGGCACATCCTGCAGCAGTTCTTCGAGGATCGCCCCGGAATGCCATGGTCGCCACTGCACCGCGTCGAGATCGACCGTGGTGTCGTCAAGAGGAGCCCACGCGGTGATCGGCAACGCGCGTGAGGTGACCCGCACCGACACCGCGGATCCGGCATCCTCGCCGGTCAATTCGCCGAACTGCCACTGTCGCCCGAGCATCCATGCGGGGTCGGCCAGGCGCGCCTCCGAGCCCGGTGCGGGGTCACCGGTGGTGGAGTCGGGCTCGAGCCGCACGAGTGCGGGCGGATTCATGAGCTGCAGCTGGCTCGCGAGCTCCAGCAGGTGTGGGTTGACCTTCGACGCGATCAGAACCAGTGGGTCGATCTCGGCCATCACTTCACCTCCGAGAGGAACGGCGCCGCCGCCTGGTTCCATGTGACCGCGGCCAGTTCGCCGAACGCGAAGCCCTTCCGCGGCTGCAACCATGGACTGGCCACGTAGATGGCCGGCAGGATCGCCGCGTCCCCGGGAACCTTCTCAAGCGTCACCAACCGGGACTTCGCGACATCGACGGCGGACAGCACCGCCCGTACGACCGAGTCGGTGGTCCATCGTGCTCCGTCTGGCGACACCGCGGAGAGGACGACCTGGGGGGCGCGTGCGGATGCCTGGTTGGCGTGCACCGCCAAGCCGGTGGTGGCACGGGCCGCGCGAAGCGGGTTGTCGGCATCTGCACCTTCGGCGAAGGCCCGCGCGTCGGGCTGGAACGGCAGCGTCTCAACCCAGCTGTCGAATGCCAAGCCGGCGAACCGTCCGCGGAATCCGGCTGCAGCAGAGACCAGCTCGACCACCAGATGTGCCGCGCTGTGTGACGGCCACGGGGTGTCGTCGGGTAGGGGCCCGGCCAGCCACCGGCCTGTTCCCGGCGCTGCCACGCCGGCGTCGCGTTCGGTGAGCTGAACCACGGTGAGTGCGGCCGGACGACTGAGCGCGCGACCGAGGAGTTGGGCTTCGGCCAACCGGCCGACTCCGGCGCGCACGGTGGCGTGGTCGCGGACGAAGGCACCGATCCGCGCGGGTGCGGGCGCGGGTAAGGCGGGGGCGGTCAACGCGTCCACGAAATCGTCTGGGCCCGGGACGGGTTCGAGCAGCGGGAGCATACGGAACCCGTCGCCGAGAATTCCCTGGGCCACCGCGGCGGCAGCGTCGACGAACTCTCCCGGGCTCGGTGACGTGTCGCGTGGTGCCCGGATGTCGTCGAGTACAGCTCTGGCGTTGTCGAGCCGGGCGGCCGCCGTATGCCACGCCCCCCACGCCCAGCCGGCGTTCGTGGGAATGGCGCGATCGGGCAGAAGGGGCACGCCGAATGCCGCCAACCCGCTGACCGCCTCTGCCACGGCGCCGACATCTGCTTCGTCGACAGCATGTGATTCCGGGTCGATGGTGGCGATCACCGCCTCACCGGCCTCAAGTACCTCTTCCAAGGCGTCGAGCAGGGCGTCGCATCGGCGCAGCAGATCGTCGACATCTATGGTGCGCTGTGGCCCGGCGCCGGGACGCACCAGATCGTTGGGAGACAGCGGGTTCCCGCCGGACACCACGCCGCGAAGGGTTGCGGCGAGCGTCGCCGCGGCGACGATCGGCATCGCCCCGACCGGCCAGTCGTCGCCCCGGTTCTCCGCGAGCGGGGTGTCTCCCATTCCGGCGATGGCGGCGCGCAGATCCCGGTCGAGTGTGGTGAGGTCGTCACTGAAGACCAAGTCCAGCGCGGCGAACCCCGCCTCTGCCAGTGTGTGGCGTACGCCGTGGGCGTCGGTGACGATGATGGCCGCGGGATCACCGAGACGCTGCGCCGCCCACGCCTCGAGGCGCGGTTCGGCGATGGCCCGCGGACGCGTGGTCGACCATCCGGTCGCATCGACGGGAATGACCGTGAACATGGTGTGGGTCAGCGTGCGGCCGGGCTGGCGCACGCGCAGCACCGCGAGCTCGGGGTCGACCGAACCGCCGGCTGCCATCGCGTCCATCGCGGCGCCCGCCCGCGCGGGGTTGCCGCTCACGTACTGCAGCACCGATTCGCTGAGCAGGGCGTCGGCCACCGCGTCCAGGGTCGCGGATGCACTCTGAAGCGCGCCCACCACGCAATCCCACTCTTCTGCGGAGACAGCGTCCCAGCCGCCGTCAGGAATGTACGCGTTCGCCGGTCGCACACCGAGTTTCGCTTTCAGCGGCGGAGCAGCCCCGGTAAGGCTTTCCACGGGGAACTGTCGGAGGAGTCCGACACCGTCCACGACGTTGGCCGCCGCGACGCGCGTGCTGCGGTCGGCTTCGGCGAGGTCGTTGTCGAGTTCGTCGGTGATCAGCGGTGCCAGTTCGCGCAGCGTCAGCTGGAATCGCGCGGCCGATCCGGTGAGGGCGCGTTCGATCTGGTAGCCGAGCAGAGCACCGATCGGTTGACCCGCCTTGACACCCTCGAGGACGCGGCGCAGTTCGGTGCCGCGCCGGCTGGACAGGTCGATCGCGAAGGGCTCGCGGCCGTCCTTGGCCCCGATGTTCGAGCGTTTCGCACTGGCCAGCATGCCCGCGGCCACGGCGTGCGAGCTGCTCGGGGCGTGCAGCCATCCCTGCGCTTCCCGGCCGCGCGTGCCGAGCCGGATGTCCTCCACATATCCGAAGGCCCCGAGCGTCATGGCGGGTTCGGCATCGCCGGGCAGACGTGATGACGCCAGCGCGGTCGCCCACGCGTCCACCCGGTGCGACGCCACGTCGAGGGCCGAGGCGACGGCGATGCGACGTTCCTCGATCGGCATCGCGCCCAAGGCGGTCATCGCGGCGCTCACCTCACCACGAGTGGCGAACGCATCGAGGATGCCCGCGATCGCGTTCTGGCCGATCCACCGGGCCTCGGCGGTGTCGCCGAGGTCGAGCGCGACCTGTGCCAGCGATGTGCGGATCTCGGGTACCGGCTCGATGGCCGCCAGGCTGATCCGGTCGGTCGGCTGGCCGGCGAAATGCACGGTGGAACGTAGCGAGTCGGCGGCGGCGAACACCCAATCGGGTTGAGGTGCGGCACTTCCCGGGGTGGCGGCGGCCTGCACCATCGCTGCGATGTCGGGCGGTATCGTCAGCAGGTCGAGAAGCGGCGGCACATAGGCCTCGGGCGCAGACGACAAGCCCGCGGCCTTGGCGGTGTCCCAGGCGATGTCGAGAAGGGCCTGCAGGACGCTGTCGACCGCGGGGCTGCGGTCGGCCAGGATCTGGTCGATCACCTCAGCGTCCCGCTCGGACACCAGGGGCAGCGCGATGGTTCGGCTTTCCTTGTTGAGTGACGGCGGCATAAACCACGCTGCCGCCGTGGGCGAGTACTGAGCGAGCATCGCCCTCGTGATCTGGAGTTCGGCGCGCACGCGGGCCTGGTCGGCGCCGACGGCCGCCGCACATGCCGACAACTGAGCACCGTCGACCGCCGGCCGGGCTCGTACCCCGAGGGCCACCGGGCTGGTGCCGAGCATGTCGAGCAGCGCCTCGTCGCTGACGTCGTCGCCGGGGCCGATATGAGGGAGGCTCCGGGAGCGGATGACCCAGCGTCCGACGGCGCGTTCGACGAGCGGCACCAGGCGGGCTGTCGTCTCTCCTGCACGAGGGGTCCAGTGGTGCAGGTCGGTCACGGGCAGCACACCGTAGGGTTGCGCGCCGATCCGCACGGCGGGGGCATGCCCGGCGCCGCGCACATGATCGCGGTGCGCCCGCCGCGCGGATTCGATGTTCGCCGGGGTGACCGCCTGGCTCGCATCGTCGATGCGGTCGAGGACCGGCCCCCAGGTGGCGAACCACAGCGCGGTGTTGGCGGCCTGCTGAGCCGCACCGAGTGACGAGCGCGGCTCCTCGGTATCGAGCAGGTTCTCGATGATCGTGGCGTCCACGCCGAGGAGACGGCCGAGCGCGCCCGCATCAGCCGACGGTGTGAGCGGGACGGTCGGGGGAGGCCCGGCGGTCGCGTCGGGACGGTAAGGCGATCGGTCGGCCTCGGCGTTGTTGGTGGGGGTGCCGGCGGCCGGCAGCGAAAAGCCGTCGGTGAAGCTGTGACTTGTCAACAGGTCGGCGAAGTCGGCCGCATTCTGCTGCTCGGAGACCGACCGTCGGGTGCCCACCACCACCAGCGTGTCGATGACGGTGGTCCCCGGAGGCAGCTCGACCTCCACGCCCATTCCGACGGCGACCGCCTGATCGAAGTCGACGGTCCACTCCGAACCGGCCGGTACTTTGAGACCGCCGGCGTCGACGACCTCGTTGTCACCGAGGGCGATCGGTGAGATGGATAGGTCGCGAGCGATGGGGCTACCGGAGACGGTGATCGGTTCTGCGCCCTGCGGGTAGACCCGCACAACGAAGTGGTCGGGTAAGCAGCGCGCCACAGTGCCGTCGGCGATCTCGACAGGGGAGTCCGGAAACGCCGGTGGTGCGGCTCCCCGTTGGTCGGGGTTCGTCGGCCTGGTGGCATGGGCGATCCAGCCCGCGCGTCTCGCGCCGACGGCGCTGACCAACTCGCCCCAGGCGCGGGCCGCCTCGGCGCCCGACCAGAGCGCAGTCCAGTAGGCCTGTCCGGCAGTCTTTTCCGGCTCGGTGATGGACCGCAGCAGGCTGTCGATGTGCACCTCGTCGGGAGTGATCCGCACCCGTAGGGTCGATGTTCCCGGTTTCATCTTGGTCTGCACGCGCACCGGCAGCAGTACGAGCGGCACGTCGGGGGCGGCGTCGCAAGGGTCGATCAGATCGAAGATCCCGCCGATGCGGCCGGCCAGTTCGAGGTCGACGCGGGCGAGGTCGCGGCGCCGTGCCCGGTCCATCGGCCCGGAGATCAGACGGCTGCGCTGGTCGGCGAGGGTGGCAATGGTGTTGCGCGCGGTAAGTAGCTCGAAAGGCGTGTCGATGGGCACTGCTCAGTCTCCTCTGCGGATCAGGTCGGTCGCCTGGAACGCCACGCGCACCGGATCGTGCAGGCGGGCCTTGGCCCACTCCGCCGAGTTCGATGCCGCGGGTACTTTGAGGAAACGTCCGTTGATGAGGTCTCCGGCGTCCATGTCGGCGTCGAGTGGCCGCCCGAAACGCGTCGCCGTGGGATGTTCGGCGATCAGGATCCACCACTCGGGCCCGTCCATCTCCGCTATTGCGAGGTTGACCCCGACAAGCGCGATGTCGGGTTCGAGGTGGGCGGAGAACAACTGCTCTGCGACGACGGCGCCCTCGTCGAATTCCGGATTGTCGACGGGACCGGGGTTTTTGACCGCCTGGATGATGAGATCGGGGTAGCGGCGCACCAATTCGCTCTTCACGACGATCACGGCGCGTGGCTCGCTGCCGCCGGTTCCGCCGGCCGAGATGTGTTTCGACAGCGGGAGGTGTGAGAAGGCGTGGATGGGTTGTCTGAGCTCGTCGTCCTGCGCATCCCAGAACCTCCAGAAATAGGTTCCCCGTTGGTCGGTGGGGTAACTGCGCCACAGCAGTTCGCGGCCCATCTCATCAGAGAGCCCGATCAGGAAGGCCTCCATGAACTCGCTGTTGGAACTCAGCACCGTGACGAAATCGTCGTCGGGCAGCAGTCCGAGCCCAGGGACCAGCCAGTCGCGGTTGTAGTCGTTGAGCGCCTGATACATGGGCCGGTCGAACCGCGGGGCCGCCATGATCGGTGTGATGAACGGTCTGGCGAACCAGCTTGGCGCGAGTGCGGTCGAGAGCCGCAGCCGACCATTGAGCGCAGAGCGGACGGTATGTGCCGGGTCGAGTCGCTCGATCAGCGTGTCGACGGTAAGGGTGTCTCTCCGCGGTACCTTGTCGATGTCGAGCAGACCGCCCGGGTCGGCAAAAACCGTCATCGCGTCACGCAGCGTCGTGACGGAGAAGGCATCGGCTCGGTCCAGGAACGGGGTGGCCCGCACCTCACCGAGCTCGGCCAGTTGCCCGAGCGCGCGGGTTCTGGTCTCAGCGGGGCTGTGTTCGTCAACGCGTATGAGCACCGACGAGTCGATGTGATTGAGGCCGCGGATCCTGCTCGGTAATCGTCCGCGGGTCGCTGGAAGCCGGGGACCTGCACCCGGGAAACGAGCGACGGCCCCGCCGATGGCGGCACCGCGCAGCACCGCGCCGCCGTGTGCGAATCCGCCGCCGCGGCGCACGTGCCCGTCGCCGTCGGGGGCGATGAAACCGCCGACACGGTCGACACCTCCGACCCGCTCGACCAACACGTCGTTGAGGTCAAGGGCTTGGCTCTCGAACTGCCCGCGCATGCCTACCCGAGTGGCGACCGCGGACTTCGCCAACTCTGCCGCGAGAGGACCGACCCGTTGTGCGCGAACTCTTTTGAGTGCGGGCAGGGTCGTTCCTTCCAGAACCCGGTTACGCCATTGATCGACGATCACCGCCCCCAGATCGAAGTCCTGTTGTGGGGCGGCCCAGCTGCCGGTGTCCGTGAGGTGGCTTGCGAGGCCGCCCGCCATCGCAGCGTTGGCCGCGGTGAGAGCGTTAGGCACGGTGCCGACAGGGATGCCGATCGCGGTGGCGACGAGTGAAGCGTCCAGCATCGCGAGGGCCTGGCTGCTGAGCGCGCCGACACCGTCGGGGTTCTCGTAGACGCGGGTGAAGTCGCGCATGGCCGCGCCCGTGCCGACGACCTCTCCGGCGCGCTGCCGGGTCTGGGCGCCGGCCCGGCGAAGGACCGGCCCGTCGGGACGAGTCGTCCGCCGGAAGGCTCCGGCCAGTGCTGTCGCCGGTGTGGCGCTGGAGGCGACCCGCGCGGCGAGGGTGCGACCGTCGGAGATCGAGACCCGTACCGCCAGCGGGGCGGCCACCTGCAGGAGGCGACCCTGCTGTAGATCGGCGAGTCTGCCGTGCACCCGCTGGGCCAGCAGTTCGGAGAACTGTGCGAGGCGGATGGCCCGGTTGGCCTTCTCCACTTCGCCGAGTTGCGCCCACGCGGCCTGCATGAGCTGTTCCTGGTCGCGTTGCACGACGCGGGTGCCCAGTCCGGCGATGATGCGCTTGGTGGGGGCGAGGTTGAGTTCGGCGAACCAGTCGTCGCCGGTGATGACCGATGCGCCGCGGTGCAGTTTGGCGTAGATGCGCGGGCCGACGATCGGAAGATCCGGAATGTCCTGTGTGCGTTCCTGTGTGCCTTCGATCTGGGCGGGAAGATCCAGCTCGCTGCGTAGCTCGTCGACCATCGCGTCGGGCCACACCGCCGTCTCGGCTTCGGCTTTCTCCGGAGTCGGCGGTGGCGAGGGCGAATACAGCGCGCAGCGCAGCACCTGTTTGCCGCCCGGTTGGCCGGCGGGCAGCGAGCCGAGCGGTCGGCCGGGTTCGGAGACGTCGATGAAGCGCCGGCCCACCTCATAGGGCGCGACCACCCCGGTCAGCCGCAGCGCCAGGGTGGCGAAGTCACCGTCGGGTCCGGTGCGGAACTCCCAGCGGTCGTACACCGGTAGCCGAACCGGGTCATCCGAGGCCGACGTCCACGCGGGATCGAGCGTGCCGCCGGTGAGACCGAGCCCGCCGCGCGCACCGACATCGGTGGTGGGAACGACCGCGGCGACGTAATCGGTGTTCTCGCGCAGCACAAGTGGCGAGAGCAGACGGGACAGGTTCACCGCGGCGTACTCGGCAGACATCCGCACCTCCAGTGGTGCTCCGCTCTCGGTCTGCGGGGCCTGGGCGTGCGCCCACAGGTGCACGGACGTCAGCGGCGGAAGAGCGTCCCGGGCCACACGCAGCACCGGCAGCAGGCCGGTGCCCGACTCCCACTGTGCCACAGACCTTTCGACCACGACCAGGGTCAGCCACGGCCGCAGCGTGCCCGCCGCGGGTGCCGCCGAGAAGGCCCACGGAAGCTCAGGCCGGTTGAACTCGACGTGCGCGAGGATCGTCTCCTCCGCGCTGAGCGTGCCGGGCGCCGGGTACCGGCGCACGATCTGCGCGGGATCGATACCCCGCACGTCGCCGGGACCGTACAGCGTGACGGTCAACCCGGCGCTCGCCTGCCCGTCCGCACTGTCCGCCAGCGGAAGCGTCACTTTGGAACTCGACCGCGCCGCGCCCTGGGCGGGTTGTTCAGCCGCGGCTGCGAGGCCCCCGACCGCGAACGATGCGAACTCGAGCTTCTCGATCGCGACCTTGCTCTCGACGAACCGCTCCTCTTCGGGGACAACGAGTTTGAATGCGTCCGCGACGACGTTGCGTGCTGTCTTGCCGAGCGGCATCACGACCTGGGCGGCGACGGCATCGATATCGGTCATCAGTCAGCCCCTCACGGTGGTCCGGACAGCCGATCCGGCGGCGCCCACGGAATCGGCGATGACGGCGGCCTCGGTGGCGCTCAATGCGCCGAGACCGGCCAGGAGCAGGCCACCGGTGGCGATGTCGGTGAGCGCGGACGTGCCCTGCGGCAGGATGTCGACGGGCGGGTCGGCGGGAGGTCTGGGCAGATAAGGGTTCGCGGCGGCGGCCGTGATACGACCGACGTTGCTGGTGCGGACATATGCGCTTCCGAAGGCGGCGAATTTCCAGTTCTCCCGAAGATCGGGCAGGAGCCGGTCCGCTTCGTTGCGTACGTAGGTGCGATACGCGACGTTCTCCTGGGCTTTCGCGCCGAGTTTGGGGGTGGTGGCCGCGGCGATCCGGCAACCGCCCTGCAGCTCTTCGAAACCCGAACGGGCGAGCAGCTTCTCGCCCTCGAGGTCGAAGAAGTGACCCGGGGCGAACGGGGTGCGGAGTTCGCTGACCGCCGCAGCTTCGCCGGCCGAGGACACCGGCATACCGAGGGTGACCATGTCCGCTGTGACCGGTGACGCGCCGACGTGGGTGATCTTCACCCCGAGCGGTATCTGAGTCTGCGACACCTCGAGCCCGGCCAGTGGGTGAGCGATGCGCCCGGACACGTCGTCGACCTCGGCAAGCGTGACCATCTGAGCGGCGTGCTCGGGCAGCGTGGCCTTCCACGAGTCGGGCTCGTTGAGAGCTGCGGCGGCCACGGCGAGGGCGTCGACCGGGGGCAGCTTCTGGGGCTCCTCGTCACCCCAGGTGATCGGTCCGAGGTCTTCGTCGAAGGTGGGCAGGAACCAGACGTCCACTTTGAGGTGTCCGGCGAGTTTGAAGGGGCGGGTGCCTTCCAGCGATCCGCGGAACATGATCGAGGCGAAGGTGAAGCCCAGCAATTCGACTTCGACACCGACCTCTATGGAGACCTTGAAGGCGAACCGCGGTGACCAGATGAAGATCATGTCCAGCGTCAGCCACGCTTTCGCGGTGATCACGGCGAAGTCCGCGTTGAGCCTGCCGTCGATCCCGAGTTGTACCGAGCCGGCGGTGATGGCGAAGTACGCCTTGATGACGAAGCTGATGGCTTTCGCCGGCGACAGATCGATGGTGAGCCGGTCCATCTCGCCGAGCTTGGGCTTCTTCCCGACGAGCTTTTCGTACTCGGGGTGGAAACCACCGACGGAGAACTCGAACCCGCCCGAGCCTGACCATTCGATGTACAGACCGAGGTCACCAGACACGGTGAAGCCGGCGATCTTCGAGTCGCGCATGCTCGCGAAGAGCAGAAGATAGTCCGGCGTTATGGCTACGAAGACATCGGCTTTGATGTCGGTGATCGGAGCTTCTTTGGTGGGCACGCGCACGCGCAGCGAACCGAGCACCACGATCATGGGGTCGGGGAGCGCCAGCACGACACCGAGCTTCATCTCGACGAACTTCGCCTGAGACCCCCACCCGAGTTCGACGATGGGACCGACGACGAAGCCGCCCGGGCGTGGGGGAAAGACGTTGGCGACCTTGTCAAGCAGCTTCGGAGCGTCGGCGACCGGGTTGTCAGGGAACAGCATCTTGTCCAGGAGGTGGTCTTTCATCCCGGCCTTGAGCGCCTCGAGGGACAGGCCGCGGTCGATGGCCAGGATGCCACCGATGCCGTTGAGCGTGAATCCGAAGCTCAGTTCGACGGCCACGGGGAAGCGCACCCCGATCACCAGGACCAGCGAGAACGGATCCGGTGACAGGATGACGATCGCCGAGACACCGAAGTTGAGGATCTGCAGTTGGATGACGCCGCCGAACTCGATGCGCTTGACGTCCTTGCCGTCGACCTTGTAGGTGCGTTCGACGCGTTGGATGAAGCCGCCGCCGGTGATGGGACCCGCCTTGACGCGCAGCCCGATCGCGTCGGGCCAGCGGGTCGACACGGGCATCTCGAACATCGCCTGCTGCTCGGTGGCGCCCTCGGGGGTGATCACCAGACCGCCGCCGACGACCTGCATGCCGACCGCATCTCCCATTTTCGCCACGATCGACGTGGTTATTTCGAAGGCCGTGACCTCACGCGCGGGATTGCGCACCAAACCGAGGGCCATCTCGCGCAGCTCCACCGCCGGATAGGAGAACCGCACCGGCAGAACGGCTTTCTCGTTCCCGCGGCCGTCTCCGAGATAGAAGCCCTGCCCGGTGTCCAGTGAGACGGCCGTGATGGTGGTGGTCTTGGGCTCACTGGAACCGGGCATGACCTTCGCGAGCAGCGGGTCGCTGGTGAGCCCGGGTTGCAGGATGGTGCGCATGCGCAGACCGATGATGCCGACGTCGCCGATGTAGTACTTGTCGCCGCGCTGGACCAGAGACTTCTTCTCTTCGTCGGTGGGGTGGGCGATCTCGCGGTCGCTGAACTGGAGGAAGCCTTCGAACGAGAGCTGGTCGAGGGTTAAGGCCCCGAGCCTGGCAGGCCCGGATTTGGCGGCCTTGACGACGAGTTTGAAGCCGTTGCCCTCGCGGTCCAGCACGAGTGTCTCGCCGAGATCGCCGAGCAGGTTTTGGATTCCGAACAGCCTGCCGAACTTGTTGAGCAGATTTCCGGCGCCGGCGCCGAGGTCCTTGAAGGGTTGGGCGGTGGGATTCCACAGGTCCATGAGGCCGGTTCGGATGTTGTCGTCGACCTGTCCGGCGGCGTCTTTGGCGAGTTCGGTGGCGATGATGTTGTAGGCCTCGTCGGCGGCCGACAGTGCCATCCCGATGCGAATGGCGACGCGGGCCGCGACGTCGAAATCGAAGTCGTCGTCGCCGATGTCCGTCTTCGATTCGGCGACCATCTTCTTGATGAGCTCGGTCTGCTTCTTGATCTTCTTGCCGATGTTCTCGAAGACCGGGCCCATCGCCTCGATGTCCGCTTTGAGTTCGTCGAACTTGGCCTTTCGCTGCGCGCTGTCGAAGGTGACGACCGCGCCGAGGAAGGGGCCCGTGTCGTCCCAGGTGGTCTCGGCCATATGCCCGAGACGGGAGTTGAGGAAGGACTCGATGGCTCGAAGGAACCCCGTGGCGATGTCTGTCATGATCCCCCACTGACGGCATGAGCACCGAACGAGTTCACGTTCGGGAAAGTGGCCTCGGGAACAATTGTGGCCACCCGGACGCGCTGTGGGGTGCGTATCGGGATTTTGCAGCCACGTGCCGGAATCGCTTGTTGACTAAGGAAATTGATCGTCACCGGGAGAGGGGTACGGGCCGGTGAAGAGGCAAAGAAGGGTGCTCTTGCCCACCGGAGGCCACCAGGGTTCGGCGTGGCCAAATGTGATGGCTGAATGCGGTGATTACGTGCTCGACAACCTGGGGGTTCGCCGAAGTTGCCCACCTGCGTGGAAAAGGCTGCCCGTTGGTCACGATGCCGGTTTCGTGATGACTGCTTCGTCGACGGCAAATCGAGGGTTGCTCTGCCGGCGAGAAGAACCTCTGGAAGGTTCGGGGTACGCGCCATCATCGAACTCCGGACCCGGATCAGCGGGGATATTCTCACTGTCCGCCTTGGCACAGGAACCTGACGGCCGAGTCATACAGAAACCCCGCGTCGCCCTCGGTCAATTCGGTGTCCTTGTCGATGGCCGCGATCGATGAGTCTCTTGGCTGACCGCAGATGCTCCAGCCGAGTTGGATCAGCTTGTCGGGCGGCCCACCGATGCCCGCGTTGTTCAGGTCGTAGAGGAAGTCGTTCTCATCGGCTGCCGCCGGGCTCGCCGTGGCTACGAGCAACATCAGAAGCACCGTACAACCTCCGATGAGGTGTTCGACCCCGCGCTTCTTGTTCATGGCGCACCCCTCTATCTCTCACCGGGGCCACGATCGTGGCGACGCGAGTAATCGTCGGGTCCGAACGAGCGGGCCGCACGCGTAGTCGCCTACCTGTTTCCCGCTCACTGCAGGTAGACCACTACGGTCTCCCGGCCTGGGACTGCGCACCAGGATCGTGGCATTGGTACACGTTCGATGGTTGGGGGCTTGACCATGACCACTACGGAGAGCGGATCCTCAGTCGGCACGGAGTCGCCAGACTCGGATCCGACCGCGCTCGAAGCTTTCGACGGTGGGGGAGCCCATCATAGGTTCGATCCTCGCGGGAAGTTCTTCGACGTCGAGGACGGTGCGACCGCTGCCACCGCCGCGGCGCCCGCTCCGGAGGTGCGGGACAGTAACCGTTCCGCACCGACGACGCCGAATGGTTCACGTGGTGGCGTCGAGGTGCGTGTCCACGGTATCGGCGATCATTCGACGTTCAGTGCACTCGGGCGGCCGAAATACAAGGAGTTGGTCGACAGCCGGGTATGGATCGGCGAGGTGCCGCCGCTGCCACGACACCCGTTACGGTTGGTGAACTGGAGTCGCGCGAACCGCCAGATCACGCGGCATCTCGGTTGGTACCTTGCTTTTCCGTTCACGTTGCTGAATGTGGCCGGCTACATGGAGCCGCCCGACCGGTCACGCCATCTGATGCGCACCGGGATCAGTGTGGCCAGCCTGTGCCTGACGGTGGCGATGGCAGCCTGGATCAGCGTCATCTTCGAGACGGCGTGGCGGTCTCTGGCACACGGCGACGATCGGTTGACCGGAGTCCTGCTGCAGGGTGTGGGTCCGGGGATCCTCATCGCTTTCGTGGTGTACCGGATGTTCGTCGGACGGGCCCTCGTGGACCGGGCGGGCAGCATGATATCGGTGGCCAGCATTCTGGTGCTGGTGGGCATGATCCAGTTCCTCCATGCGAAGCCGGCGACTTATCCGCACGCCTGGATTCGCCGGATCCTCACCCCGGCAGGCGATCCGGGTGTCGCGGTGGATCCGATGAGTTTGATCATCGCTTGCACCACGGGCCTGGTGTTCATCGTGGCGCTCTGCCTGTGCGCGCTGGCCCTGTGGAAGAAGACCAACGGTGCAGCGCTGGCGGGTGCGGCGCTGCTGTTGGTCCTGGCCATCACACTGCTGCACACGGCAGGTTCGATGCTCCGGAAGTTCTTCGACAGCGTGTTCATTTTCGTCCCGCCGAAGAACGGTCCACCGCAGCACGTATCACCCGAGGATCAGATCCGCCACGTCTTGCTTCCGCGGTTCGACGATCTCAGTGTCAAGGTGATCGCGCGGGTGCCGAAAGCACTGAGCATCGACCTGATCCCGGTGTACTTCCTGGGCGCACTCGCCGTGTTCGCGGTCGTCTTCTGCGTGGAACTGGCCAAGCAGCGGAAGTCGATAGCCCTGGCCGAAGCGACGCGCAGGAGTGGCCGACGCCAAAAAAATCCTAGCGGCACACACGAATTGGTCGTTGCGCTGCCGCGTCGTCTGGCTCCACCGGTGGCCATCGGCCTTGTCGCCACGGCGGGTCTGTGGGTCCTGATGTATCGCGGGTTCGCGAACGCCGACCCATGGTTGATCGCCGACTTCCTGGTGGCCTTGCAGGTGGCCGGCGCGGTGGCGATCCTCATGGTCGTCATCCGCAGACCCGAGCGGTTGGCGGCGCGGCTTCGCAGCATCTTCGGTTCCGTCGCGGACATCGCCGGATTCTGGGCCCCCGACCTGCACCCCTTGGCCGGAGCGTCGTACCGGCGTGCGCTTCTGGCAGGCATCCGGCAGACGATCAACGACGTCACGCTGGAGTATCCGCACACTCCGCTCGCACTGGTTGGGCACAGCCAGGGGTCGGTGGTGTGCGCCTGGTTTGTCCACGGTGGCCACTGGACCGAGCAACCGACCGAAGGGCAGAGTGACCGGGACGCGCTGAAAGCCCGCACGCATCACACCTCCAACAATGCCCGCTCCGACCGCATTGCGTTATTCACCTGCGGCTCACCGCTGTCCACTCTTTATCGCACGTTCTTTCCGCGCTATTTCGACGACGAGTTCTTCGTCAAGACGTGGGGCATGACGTACAAAGGGACGTGGTGGCGCAACTACTGGCGTAAGACCGATCCGATCGGATCGGTGGTCCCTACCAGGCGCGAGACCGACAACGTCGACGTCACCGAACGACTGGAAGACGAGACGCTCGGCCACGGTGAGTACTGGCGCAACGAGCGCCTTCGCGCGGGAATCAACCGCTTCTTCGAAACTGCCGAGATTGCGCCGGCGGTGAAACGCCCGGACCTCAGCGGAAACGGAGTGTCGTCATGAACCAACGGTTCTGGCCCATGGAACGGGGCTACATCATCACCTCGCCTTTCGGTCCGCGGTGGGGCAACCATCACGCCGGCGTCGACTTCGGCTGGCCGGGCGGATCGGCCAATCGACCCGTGTTCGCCTGTGCGGGAGGACGGGTCATTCACTCGGGCGCCGCCGCGGGTTATGGGGGCCCTGATCCCGCGGGATGGTTGGTCATCGACCACCCCACTGAAGACGGCGGCGGTACAACGGAATACGGGCACATCGTGCGCGAAGTAGCCGACGGCGCCCGGGTGGAAGCCGGACAACGCATCGGCCATATCAATCCCAACCAGGCCACCAACGGTGGCGTCGCACCTCATCTGCATCTGTCGGTCATGCCTCGTGGCTACGATCCCAACCAGAAGATCGACCCGTTGCCATGGCTGCGGGACGCCGCCATTGCCGGCGAATCGGTGCCGGCCGAGCCCGTCGGCGCGGCAGTGAGGGCTGACCTTGTGGGTAAGGAGTTGGTGGACTATTCGGCCGGGGTCCCCGGGGCGCAAGCGATCAAGGACGCCGGGTTCGTCGGTGCCGTCCGCTACGTGTCGGATCGGCGGGCGAACTGGATGCAGGGAAAGCCGCTGACTCGGGCCGAAGCCGAGGACTTCACATGGCATGGTCTGCAGATCGTTTCGAATTATCAGTTCGCCAAGGGAGGTTTCGAAACCTCCGACTGGATTCGCGGATCCGTTGGAGGAAAAGAGGACGCGCTCAGAGGACAGGCAATTCACGAAGCCGCCGGAGGCCACCCCCGAGGCGTCATCTACGTCTCCATCGACGCGGCGCCCACCCAGGTGGAGTGGGAGACGAAGGTCAAACCTTACCTTGCGGCCTGGCAGGAATCTCTGGGCAAAGAGCGCCTCGGTGTGTACTGCAATCCCTGGGTGATCGATCGGTGCCGAGAGGCCGATATCGCCACCTACTTCTGGGAACACGGCTGGGGCGGAGACAAAGACGCACCGGCACATCCTGCGGCGCACATCAAGCAATTCGAGATCGACAAGCGCAAGGTCAACGGCATCGGAGTCGACCGCAACCGCATTCTGAAGCCGTTGTTCGGCCAGTGGGGAACTGAGGAGGAAACCATGCCCGCTGTAGTGCAGGAACAGCCGAAAGACACAGTGGAGCAGTTGAAGCCACTCACCGACGTGTGGCGGGGAGACCCGGTCTGGCTCCCGGACGTGCTGCGGCTGTGGGGACTGACCGTCACCGACATAGGTAATCCGTTGAACGACGGCCATGGTGACTTCCGAGAGGTGCGAGGCGTCATCGGCCACCACACAGCGGGAGGAGGCGTCAACGACTGGAAGATCGTCAAGCACGGCCGGGCTGATCTGAAAGGCCCTCTGGCGCAGCTGGTCCTGGAGAAGGACGGCACGTTCAAGTTCATCGCCGTCGGGGTGTGCTGGCATGCGGGCGGAGGCAAGGGTTCAGCATGGGCGTCGAAGTTCAGCACTGAGGCCAATTGGTACACGATCGGGATCGAGGCGGTGAGTCGCGGTACCCCGCCGTGGGACTGGACACCTGAGCAACTCCGAAGCTACAAATGCGGCGTCGCGGCGATCCTGTGGTATCTGGGCAAGGACGCATCCTGGTTCTGCGGTCACCGCGAATACAATCTGGCCCACGGCAAGATCGATCCGGCCGGCATCGACCTCGACCAGTTCCGCCGAGAACTTCAGGAACTGATCGACCGCGGCCCCGAGGCTTACGTGAATGCCGGTCCCCAACCGGGCGTCAAAACTCGGATCGAGGCCGTGCGCGACGCGAACGAGTGGCTGGGTGACAAGATCATCGCCGAGCGCGAACTATCCTGCCCCGACGGATCAGGACGGTACGCCCACTATGAACACGGGTCGATCTACTTCCATTCCAGAACCGGAACCTTCGCCGTCCCGAAGCCGGGCATTTGCGACTTCTGGGCATCCGTGGGCTGGGAGACATCGTTCCTCGGCTATCCGACCGATGACGCGGTGAAGGCCGACCGGGGGACATGGCAGAGCTTCGAACACGGCGCCATCTATCACCGCAACGGCGACGACCACGCATGGCCGGTGTACGGCGGTATCGGCGAAACCTGGCGTAGTGCCGGCGGTCAGGACGGCAAGTTCGGTTGGCCGCAATCCCGGGAGATCGAAGATGGGCCGGACACGGTGTATCAGCGGTTCGAGAACGGGCGGATCTTCTGGCGGTTCGCCGGCGGTCCCGTCAGCTCACTGGACACCCAGGCGGAGCCCCGCATCGACGAGCCGCAGCGAAACGGTGAGGCCGCGCCCGCGGTGACCGACGGTGTGCGCGAGACCCTTCCGGACGCCACGCATGTTCAGCCGGCCGGGAACGGGGCACCCAGAAGGGCGTGGGATGGGATCTGGCGCGTCGGCGTCGAGCCCCTTTCCGGAGACCAGGTCCGGCTGATTCAGCGGCGGGCCCTGCTGGCATTCGGCAGTTACTCCGTGCCCTTGGGTGTCCAGCTGAACGGCACTTACGATGCGGCGACCGCCGCGTTCGTCGAAGAGTTCCAGTCACGTAAGAACGCCAGCGGGTACCAGCCCCGGCTGCCGGCGAATCCCAATGCGCGGCCCGGTGATTGTGACTTCGAGACGAAGAAGGCGCTGGGCATTCTGCCCACAACGCCGACCCCGGGTACAGGACCCAAATATGTGGGATATGCGGTTCCCGGGACCTGGGGAACGTGGAACATCGGGCCGCAATGCATGGCGGTGAATCGTCACCCCGAGATGGTCCATCTGCAGGGCGTCGGCTACAACACCTCCGCGTTCCTCAATCCGGACCCGCAGCATTCTTATGTCGAGGCACGCGAAGAGGGCACCGCCGAACTGCTGCGCCTGGCACTGCCCGATCCGCGGCCGAAGTTTCTTTCCGGCTACTCGATGGGGGCCGACGTCGTTGTCCGTTTCCTGCATGCGTGGCCGGCCGATCGCCAGAGTGAGATCGTCGGAGTGTTCACCTTCGGTTCGCCCGGCCGGCCGCCCGGTGTCACAAAACTAGGAGGCCCCGATCCAGGCGGTGCCGGCATCTCCGGCGTCTACACACCCGAGATCTACCGAGACCGGGAATGGTCGTACACGATCAACGGTGACATGTATTCCGAGGCGACCGCACTGCTGCCCGCGCTGTACGACATTCTCACGCGGATGGAGCTGTCTCCGGCCTTCGTCGAGTATTTGTTCACATGGTTGACCGGTATCCCCCTGGGTGGCGGCAATTTCGGCCTCACCGCGCCGGCGAACACGATCGGCTCGGGCTTGCTCGGCCTGAACGGCAACGCAGGTCCAGGATCGGGCGCGCTGTCGTCGATCCTCGGCATGGTCACTCCCGGTCCGCTCAACCAAACGTCCGGCCCGATCAGCCTTCCCGCAATGCTGATGAACATCCCCGGAATCGTCATGACGCTCGTGTCCGCGCTGAAGTTCGTCGTCACCGGAGCGCACGGCAAGTACTGGGTGGATCGGACCTTCGACGGCATGAACGCCGAAGACCACGCCGCCTCGGTCGTGCGTCGGCTTGCCGTCTGACTGAAGTCGTTACATGGATGGCCACGAAAGGGATGACGCGAACGCCGGTCCTTCCGGGCCCGCGGTTGGCAGAGGGGCTGGCGGTCGTGCTCGTCGGAGTGTATGTGGCGGTGTGCTTGGTGATGTACTCGGATGGGTCTTCGGTAGGGAGGTCCATCGACAGGCCGCCTCGAATGCCAAGCGCGATGCCGTGGCTCGCTACCCGTTAGATCATGTGGCTCCAACCGCGGAAGCGCGGCGGATGAGTCGAAGTTCTTCTTGAAGCGCGTTGACGTGAGCCGCCGTCGCCGACTTCCACTCACCAATTGTTGCGGTCGCCGCTTCGGTACCAGGACGTGCAGAGAATGTCAGAATCTGGAATTGGTTCTGCAGTTTCTCGATCGACGACGTCAACCGCCCGGTCGAGTTCCCGGCAAGATTCAGATGGGCGTACTTTTCTAGACGACCGAGGAGGTCTTTCGCCTGCTCCACGATTGCACGGGCATCGGTGCTCCCGTATTCCAGCTGATCGGGTACGTCGCGACAGTGTCGTCGAAGCCGTCCGACGTCGCGCATTGCGTCTTGCACCCACGTTTGTGTCGTTCTCGTGGTGTCGTCTGCCAGGAGGATGGGACCAGTGTGAGCTGATTTTGCCAGGGTGATGGGACCACCTGGATTGCCAGTTATGGGACCACCGGCGCGTCGCGTCGGTGGTCCCTTCATCTGTTCGTTTGATCGCCGTGACGGTCGAAGTCACGGAGGCGGCGGGCATGGCTTTTCGGGAGGTCAGTGTGAACGAGATCAGGGAAGTGCTGCGGGTGTGGCTGGGGGTCGCCGGGCTACCGGCACCGGGCTACCGCACGATCGCCGCGCATTGCGGCGTGGACCGCAAAACTGTGCGCCGCTACGTCGAGGCTGCGCAAGCGGCTGGTCTGCACCGCAGCGACGGCGTTGAGGCCGTCGATGACGGGTTGATCGGGGCTGTCGCCGACGCGGTGCGCCCGGTACGCCCGGATGGCCACGGCGCAGCGTGGGAACAGCTGCTGGGGTTCGAGGACCAGATCACCGCGTGGGTGGCCGGCGAGGGTGAGCAGCGTCCGTTGACGATCACCAAGATCGAGACCCTGCTGGCCCGTCAGGGGTGCGTGGTGCCGTATCGCACGTTGAACCGATTCGCCGGTGAGCGTTGCGGTTTCGGCCGCAAGGACACCACGGTGCGGGTCGCCGACGGGGATCCCGGGGTGGAATGCCAGATCGATTTCGGCTACCTCGGGATGCTCACCGACGCCGATGGTGGGCGGCGCCGCAAGGTGCACGCGCTGATCTTCACCGCCGTCTACTCCCGGCACATGTTCGTGTGGCTGACCTACTCGCAGACCCTGGTGGCGGTGATCGCCGGATGTCAGGCGGCGTGGGAGTTCTTCGGAGGGG
>NZ_JBQQCF010000050.1:0-37559 GCF_052245755.1 Mycobacterium sp. 4D054 | reverse complement strand
GGATGATCTGATCCGGAGTGTGCCGCCGGCGCTTGTTCGTTGCCATGTCGTCATTGATTCTTCCTGCCCGAGCACTCGGGCAACAGAGTCCCACAACGACTGGACCACTACAGGGGGCTCACCTCACCGTCCCTCACCCGCCCTGCGTGGCCGGAGACGATCGAGCCGCCCCGCACGGTCACACGCACCGCGCCACCAGTCACCGTCACTCAGCCCGGCAACCCACCTGCGGTCGGTCCCCCGGCACCCGCGCCACCTCGCGCACCGGCACCGGCACCTCACGTTCCTGCAGGGTCGTTTGGCGACCTGGGCTTGGCCACACCGATGAGCAGTCCAAGCTGCAATGGTCAGGGCATCGTTGTTCTCGGATCGGTCACTACGCCGGGGCAGTACGCCGCTGGGGTGCAACGGCTGCTGGCGGCGCACCCCGGGGCCTCCTATCTGCGGACCGACCAAACCTGCCCGTCGCTTCGCGCCGCCACCGACGCAGGCAATCCCATCTATGCCGTTTATCGCCTAGCAGGCGACACGACGGCTGAAGTTCGGTCCGCGGTGTGTTCCGCCGGTGGCGATGCCTACGGCAAATGGCTTGACTACACCACCGACCCCGGTTTCCAGATCAATTGCTAATGCGCAGCACAGGTCGGCCCGCAACTATCGTCCTGGTCGCAGCGCTCCTCGTCGCCTGTTCCGCAAGCCCCGACTCCACCTCCGGTCCGGCGGTCGATCAGGTGGAGTACCGCGTGGGAGGGCTGCCCGTGATAGAGGGAGCAAGTGGGCTGCGCGGCGACGCGCCGCCACCACGACGCACAGCGGCATACAGCCACGGTGGGCCGGTTGATGCGCTGGTCCTCTCGGCGGTCGATGACGTCGAAATGTTCTGGCAGCAGGCCTATCCCGACACGTTCGGCTCGCCTTTCGAACCCGTCGATGAGCTGGTGTCGTTCGACTCGCTGGACCCGTCCAGCCCCGAGGTGTGCGGCCACGAAACCTATGACCTGCCCAACGCCATGTTCTGTTCCCCGTTGTTCTCCCTCGAGCAGTTCATCGCCTGGGATCGCGGCTTCCTGGTCCCGACAGGGCAGCAGTACTTCGGGGACACCTCGATCGCCGCGCTGATCGCGCACGAGTACGGCCACGCGGTG
This sequence comes from Mycobacterium sp. 4D054, assembly GCF_052245755.1. Taxonomy (NCBI): domain Bacteria; kingdom Bacillati; phylum Actinomycetota; class Actinomycetes; order Mycobacteriales; family Mycobacteriaceae; genus Mycobacterium; species Mycobacterium sp. 4D054. The sequence continues at coordinate 36,414 of NZ_JBQQCF010000050.1, read as the reverse complement.
CAGTACAACGCCGACCTCGCGGGCCGGTTGACCAAGACCGTGGTTAAGGAGCAACAGGCGGACTGCTTCGCGGGCGCCTACAGTCGCTGGGTCGCCGAAGGAAACTCTCCCCGTTTCACCCTCAGCACCGGCGACGGTCTCAACCGCGTCCTGGCCGGGGCGATCAGCCTCGCCGATCCGGTGTGGTCTGAGCAGGAAGCCGAGATGGTCGAGGAAGGCCACGGCACCGCGTTGGACCGCACCCGCGCTTTTCAGCAAGGTTTCGTCGACGGGACCACATCGTGTGCCGCTATTGACCTCGCATCGATCGAGCAGCAGCGGGGCGATCTGCCCCTGCTGCTGCAGCAGGAGCCCTCGGGCTACGTTCAAAGCGGCGAGGTGCCGCTCGACGAGTCCACATTGTCGACGCTCATGGAGCTTCTCGATCAGATCTATACTCCGCAGAGCCCACCCGGACTGTCCTTCGACAGCCAAGCCTGCCCCGAAGGGGCCGCCAGCCCGCCGGCGTCCTACTGCTCCACAACGAACACGATCGTGGTCGACCTTCCCGCGCTGCAGGCGATGTCGGTTCCGGCAGGGACGTCGGATTACGCGCTCCCGCAGGGTGACAACACCGGCCTGTCGGTAGTGACCTCCCGGTACACCTTGTCACTGCAGCACGCCCGAGGTGAGCCACTCGATGCGCCGAGCACTGCACTGCTCACTGCATGCCTGACCGGAGTCGGGCAAGCCGCGATGGCCGATCCCATCGAGCTTACGAGTGGAAACAGCCTGCAGCTCGCCGCCGGGGATATCGATGAAGCCGTCGGCGGACTGCTCACCAACGGCCTGGTCGCCGGGACCGTCGACGGATTGACCGTGCCAGCCGGGTTCACTCGCATCGAAGCGTTCCGCGCCGGGCTTGCAGGCTCTGAGCAAGCGTGCCATCAGCAATACTGAACCCCCTATACGGCTGGTCGTCTTCGTCCGGTAAGCGGGAGGTTGTGGTTCACTAGCAAACCGGGAAGTACATCAGGGGGTACCAGGGTGCAGGCGTCGTCCGGTCGGCAAAGAGCTGGCACACGATTCGGAAAGTACGAACTGCTCACGCTGCTCGGCAGAGGCGGTATGGGTGAGGTGTATGAGGCCCGCGACACCGAGAAGGGCCGGATCGTCGCCCTGAAGATCCTGCTCGAGCAGTACGCCCAAGATCCCGGTTACCGAACCCGATTCACCCGCGAGGCGAATGCCGCTGCCTCGCTGCAGGAACCGCATGTTGTGCCCATTCATGACTGGGGTGAAATCGAGGGCAGCCTGTTCATCGACATGCGTCTGGTCCGCGGCACCGACCTGCGCAAACTGACTGAGCGCGGGCCCCTCGACCCCAGCCGTGCCGTGCACATTATCGGTCAGGTCGCTTCCGCACTTGACGCTGCGCACGCCGAGGGGCTGACCCACCGCGATGTAAAACCCGAGAACATCGTTGTCTCCGGCGACGACTTCGCTCACCTTCTCGACTTCGGCATCGCGGAGAAGGCCGGCGATCCCCACCTCACGCAGGCCGGGATGACCATCGGGTCCTGGGCGTACATGGCGCCGGAACGACTCAGTGGCGACGCCACCAGTACATCGGTCGACATCTACTCGCTTGCGTGCGTTCTCTACGAAACCCTCACCGGTGCCAGGCCGTTCGCGATCGACAGCATGCAGCAGGTCGTCAACGCGCATCTGTACACCCCGCCGCCGCAAGCCAGTGCCGCCAATCCACGCGTTCCGTCAGCGCTCGACGCCGTGATCGAAAGAGGGATGGCGAAGGAACCCGATGACCGTTACGGCAGCGCGGGGGCCCTGGCCCGAGCTGCCCAGCGTGCGCTGTCGTCGCCGGCGGCCCGCGATCCCAATGCCACCATGGCCGGCGTCTACGCCAGCGCTGCGACCGAGCAGCACACCCGGTCGGCACCCTCACCGCCCGCCGCACCCCCACCCTCGCCGCTACCTGCGCTGCCCGCTCGGGCAGGCATGCCTAAACCAATGCTGATCGGTATCGCGGTGTGCGCGGCTCTTTTCCTCGCCGCCGTAGGCATCGCCCTCGGCGTGTTCGCCAGCCAGTCCGGTAGCGGTGACGGCGAAACCTCCGCACAGAGTCCGTCGCTCACCCGGCTACCGACTGCCACACGATTGCCGCGCCCAACCGGACAGCGACCCTCAGCGCACACGCCGAATCCGGAGCCTCCTCGACCCGGGTCGCCACCACCGGCAGTCACTGGCGTCGACGGCCTCGGCCAACGCTGCGATGCGGGCTTCGAGGTCAGCGGAAGTCTTGATCGAGCGAGCCGCGCATTCCGCGGAAGTGTCGAGACCAGTTGCCGCTTCGTCGACAACGTACTGACGGCGTACTGGAATGCGGGCGGCCCCAACGCATCACCGCGCACCATCTACGCCGCTGGCGGCGTACCTTGCGATCAGCGGTCCGCACGCTGCAGGGGCGCTCTCTACGTCCTCGACTGCAGCCCCTTTGGCGCCGGCGACTGGGTGACGTGCCGAGGCGGGGTGAATGCTGTCGTCCACATCTACTAGCCGCCGTCTTCTTATTTGGTGTTGTGCTGCAGCCATTCTCGCGGGATGTTCGCACGAGGTCGGGGGCACACCGAACCCGGACGTACTGTCAACGACTGCTTCGCAGCTACCGCCGTCCGTGACCGTCACCGCCGTAACGCCGGTGGAGCCTGCACCGGCTGGGGTCCCCACCCCACCGTCGCCGTCCGCCGGTGACCTCAGCGCGAGCTTCGAGGACATCACTGCCACCTTGCCGGCCGGGGAGGTCGGCGCCGCAATCTTCGACGGACAGAGCGTGACCCGGTACGGGTCATGGAAAGTTGGCGCCGCGTGGTCGACCATCAAGGTGCCCCTGTCCATCGCTGCCCTGCGTGTCGACCCGGGCTCCGCGCAGGATCAGATGCACCAGGCGATTTCGCAGTCCGACAATGCCGCAGCCGACTACCTGTGGAGCGTGCTGGGCGATCCGAATACGGCCGCTGCAGCCGTGGACTCGGTGTTGCGCGAAGGAGGCGATCTGTCGACGCGCGTTCAATCTCAACAAGTGCATCCACCGTACAGCCCTTACGGTCAAACTGACTGGCCCACAGATCAAGCCGCGATCTTCGCTTTCCAGCTACCCTGCATCACCGGAGCGGCACCGGTAATCGAGCAGATGCGCACGCTCGCCGGCAACCAACAATGGGGACTGGCACCATTCGCAGATGTCGCTGCCAAAGGCGGTTGGGGACCGGAGCCGGATCGGGGATATTTGGTACGCCAACTCGCACTCGTTACCAACAGCAGCGGTACCTTTGGCGTCTCGCTTGCTGCCAAACCTGCCGACGGGCGCTTTGAATCCGGCAAGGCCATGCTTGACGGGATTGGAGCGTGGATTGATCAGCAGCGCAACGACATCGTCGGCGGCCGCTGCTGACACGGCGCTCGCTCCACACCCACGCCGTGCAGCGACTACGCCTTGGCCATATTGGCGAATCGAGACAAATGGAGTTGGTGCGCAACGGTTATCGTCTTCGTCGGACCGTTGCGGTGCTTTCCGAGGATCAGGTCGGCCTCACCCCCGCGGGGGTCGTCGCGCTCGAACGCGTCCGGCCTGTGCAAAAGTATGACCATATCCGCATCTTGTTCTAGCGAACCCGATTCGCGCAGGTCAGAGACTTGCGGCCGCTTGTCGGTGCGCTGCTCGGGACCACGGTTGAGCTGACTGATCGCGATCACCGGAACGTTGAGTTCCTTGGCCATCAGCTTGATGCTGCGGGAGAAGTCCGAGACTTCCTGCTGGCGCGATTCGTACTTCTTGCCCGAGCTCATCAGCTGCATGTAGTCGATGACGATCATCCGCAGCCCGGCCTTCTGCGAGAGTCGACGCGCCTTGGCGCGGATCTCCATCATGGTCAGGTTCGGCGAATCGTCGATGTACAGCGGCGCTTCGCTGATTTCACTCATCCGCCGCGCCAGCTTGGTCCAGTCGTCGTCGCTCATCCGGCCCGAGCGCATGTCGGCCAGCTTGATCTTCGCCTCAGCCGACAGCAGGCGCATGACGATCTCGGTTTTACTCATCTCCAAAGAGAAGATGACGCTGGGCAATTGGTGTTTGATTGAGCAGGACCGCATGAAATCCAAAGCAAGGGTCGATTTTCCGACACCCGGGCGGGCTGCCACGATGATCATCTGACCCGCGTGCAATCCGTTGGTGACCTCGTCGAGTTCGACGAAGCCCGTCGGCACCCCCTTGGAGATACCGCCCTCGGACGCGATCGCGTCGATCTCGTCCATCGTCGGCTGGAGGATCTCCTCCAGGATCACGAAGTCCTCGGCCGCGCGGCGCTCGGTCACGTCGTAGATCTCGGCCTGCGCGCGGTCGACGATGTCGTTGACGTCGGCCCCGTCGGCACCGGCGTAGCCGTACTGCACCACCCGGGTGCCTGCCTCCACCAGCCGGCGCAACAGCGCCTTCTCCGAGACGATCTCCGCGTAGTACCCCGCGTTGGCCGCGGTCGGCACCGTCGAGATCAACGTGTGCAGATACGGCGCCCCACCGACACGGCGCAGCAGGCCGCGCCGATCGAGTTCGGCGGCCACGGTGACCGCGTCGGCCGGCTCACCGCGGCCGTACAGGTCCAGGATCGCGTCGTAGACGAGCTGGTTGGCCGGTTTGTAGAAGTCACCCGGACGCAGCTTCTCCAGCACGTCGGCGACCGCGTCCTTGCTCAGCAGCATGCCGCCCAGCACCGCCTGCTCGGCGGCGGGATCCTGGGGAGGCTGCCGGCCGAAATCCTCACCGGGAGGCGGCTCCATCTCGCCGCGATCTCCGGGCCGACCCAAGTCATCTACGACGGCCACGCCGAGAGCCACCCCCTTTTGATCGCGATCGAACGCACATTCGACAACGGCATGTCGCGACTGTAAATCCGGCCTCCGACAACTGGCTCGTCGACGGCAGATCTGCACCCGCGACGGCCAACGTTAGACGTTGCTGGGCGGGAAGCAAGTCGCCCCTGTTGATGAAGCTGTGGATGGAGTGTGGATAGCTCAGGTGGGCCATGTTGAGGCGCTGGGGAGAACCTGTTGATAACTCACTGCAACAGCCTTGTTTACGCAGATGAACGCACCATAGGACGGTCGAACAGCTGTGGATGGGAAATCGCCCGGCGTGTCGTGCTCGGTTTCGGTCTCGGGCGTGTTGCGTTGCATCGCGGGGACCAGAAGGTTAACAGCCGGTGCAGTTCGCTGGCTTTGCTTTGCCCGGAAAAGTTCGCCACCGGATACGGCTACGGCCGGGCGAAGACCCCTAGGGGTCCCCACCCGGCCGTTTGACAGCGGAGCCGGTCGGCCGGCTAGCTCGCTACCACGTTCAGCGACAGCGAGGCGTTCACCTCGGGGTGCAGCCGCACCCCGACGGTGTGCGTGCCCGTCGTCTTGATGTGCGCCTTGGGCAGGCTCACGGTCCGCTTGTCGAGGTTCGGGCCGCCGGCCTTCTTGATCGCCGCGACGACGTCGGACGCGGTGACCGAACCGAACAGCTTGCCCGAATCACCGGCCGCCTTGACCGACAGCTCGACATTGTCGAGTCCCTCGATCGCCTGCTTGAGCTCGTTGGCGTGCTCAAGGCCCTTGACGCTCTTGAGCTCCTGGGCGCGGCGGATATCCTCGGCCTGGCGCTGGGCGCCACGGGTGGCCACGATCGCCAGCCCACGGGGCAGCAGGTAGTTACGGCCGTAGCCGTCCTTCACCTCGACAGCGTCACCGGCGACTCCGAGGTGCTCCACCTCGGCAGTGAGAATCAGTTTCATTGTCGTGGTCCTTATCGCGTCGACGAGCTGAACGGCAGCAGGGCGACCTCGCGGGCGTTCTTCACCGCGATCGCGATATCGCGCTGGTGCTGAACGCAATTGCCCGTCACCCGGCGGGCGCGGATCTTGCCGCGCTCGCTGATGTAGGTACGCAGCAGCTGCGTGTCCTTGTAGTCGATTACCTGGTTCTTGCCCTTCTTCGAGCAGAACAAGCATTTGCGAGTCTTGACCGGCTTCTCCGGAGCCGGGCGCCTCTTGGTTGAGGAGGACTTGGCCATATGTCTATCTCTTTCTGAGAATCACTGATTGGTATGTCAAAAGGGCGGTTCGTCGTCGGCGCCGCCGAACGAGCCCGATGCGGGCGCACTGCCCCACGGGTCCTCGGCCGGCGCGCTGTTGGCCGCGGGGCGCGAGTTACCGCCCCCGCCGCCGCCGAATCCGCCGCCCCCGCCGCCACTGCGGCTGGCTTTGTTGACCTTGGCGGTCGCGTAGCGCAGCGAGGGGCCGATCTCGTCGACCTCGAGTTCGACAACGGTGCGCTTCTCACCCTCACGGGTTTCGAAGGACCGCTGCTTGAGCCGACCGGACACGATCACTCGCGAACCGCGGGTGAGGCTCTCGGCCACGTTCTCGGCGGCCTCACGCCAGATGTTGCAGCGGAGGAACAGCGCTTCGCCGTCCTTCCACTCATTGGTCTGACGGTCGAACGTCCGCGGCGTGGAAGCCACGGTGAAGTTCGCAACCGCGGCACCGGACGGCGTGAAACGCAGTTCCGGGTCAGCGGTCAGGTTTCCGATAACAGTGATGACGGTGTCACCAGCCACGAGATCCTCCTGGGCGTGTAGTCAAAGCGGCGTATTCGTACAAGTGCAGTCGCAGGCGAGCCTACGGAACTGCACCGACGTACACATAGGTGTCGCCCGACGTGAAACGGACTAGTGCTTGTCGGTCCGCATCACCTTGGTGCGCAGCACGGACTCGTTCAGGTTGAGCTGGCGGTCCAGCTCGGAGACGGTCGCGGGCTCGGCCTTGACGTCGAGCACGGCGTAGATGCCCTCGGCGTGCTTGGCGATCTCGTAGGCGAGCCGTCGACGGCCCCAGATGTCGACCTTGTCGACACTGCCGCCGTCCTTGCGGATGACGTTCAGAAACGTCTCCAGCGACGGAGCTACGGTGCGCTCGTCAAGTGTGGGGTCGAGAATGACCATGATTTCGTATGGACGCATGAGAAACCCATCACCTCCTCTGGTCTTGTCGGCCACGGCGTGTCCGTGGCAGGAGGGTCGCCTGCGTCGGCAACCGGCCCAGGCTACAGGAACGGGCGCTGATCAGCGAAATCGCGTCAGTCGACCTGACCGCGGTCAGCCCGGATTCGCTGCGGCCAGCACACGATCGGGCGCGCTCCGGGGCCGTGGGCGCAGCCAGTCCGGCAGCCAGCGCGGCGGCGCGTCGGGCGCACCGTCGAACACCCCGCCGGCGGGATCGTCGACCCCGCCCTGGCGGACCAGGTCCTGCTCCGGCCGGTAGATCTGCCGAATCACCAACCCACACAAAGTGATCACCGCGACGTCGCGCAGCAGCACCGTCGCGGTGAACGCCTGCTCGGGCAGCCCCATGTTCTGCTCACCGAACAGATACAGCATCCGCGGCACCCACACGAGCATGTCCACGGTCATCCACGCCAGCAGGATCCGGCGGTGCGGCAGCGCCAGCACCGCCAGCGGCACCAGCCACAGCGAGAACTGCGGGCTCCACACCTTGTTGGTGAGCAGGAACGCCGCCACCACCAGGAACGCCAGCTGTGCCACCCGGGGCCGCCGCTCGGCGGTCAGCGCGATGTAGCCGATCACGATGCAACACGCCGCGAACAGCGCCGCGCTCGTCATGTTCAGCATCACCGGCGGTTCCCAGAACCCGAGGTCCTGGTCGAAACCGCGCCACCCGGTGAACGACTTCACCACGTTGTAGATCGAGTCCATGTCGTCGCCGCGGCGGGTGTTGAGCCGGAAGAACTCCGACCATCCGCGCGGGAACAGCACCATGATCGGCAGGTTCACCACCAGCCAGGCGGCCACCGCGGCCACCGCCGTCTTGGCGACCTCCCGCAGACGTCCGGTCCGCACCGCCAACACCGTCAGCGGGACGAGCAGCAACAGGGGGTACAGCTTGGCCGCCACACCGAGGCCGATCAGCACCCCGGCCAACACCGGTCTTCGCCGCGCCCACGCCAGCAGCGCGCACGCTGCGAAAGCCGTTGCCAGCGCGTCGAAATTGGTGAAGATCTGAAAGATCACGATCGGTGAGGCGGCCAGCAGCGCGGCGTCCCAGATCCGTCGCGTGCCCGCCAGCATCGCCGTCGCCCACAGGGTGGTCAGCCACGCCAGCGCCAGCCCGAACGCGGCGATGTTGAAGAACATCACCACCTCGGCGATCACCGGCACCGACACCAGCTTCGTCAACGCGGTATACGTCTTCGCCACCGTCATCGACAGGTACTGGTAAAGCCCCGTCAGCACCGGATACTCCATGTACCGCACGGCGGGCTCGCCGTCGTACTGCACGTGCGGCTTACCCTGCGCGTCGGTCTCCACCCAGCTGGACTTGTACGGGAACTTGCCGAGATTCAACAGCTCCGCGGTGTACAGCGGGACCGTGTCGGAGTAGCACAACTGGTAGTAGGCGCGCTGGTTCTCCCAGTTGCCCACGCGCTGATCGGCGGTCCCGGTGCCGGTGGTCTGCAGACAGGCGGCCTTGGTCGAGTAGCCCAGCGCCAGGAACACCAGCGCGATGATCATCATCACCCGCAGCGGGGTCATGAACCGCGAACGGCCGATCAGCGCGTGCCTGCCGACCGGACCGCCGACGGTTCCGGACAGGGCAGCGCCCAGGGTGTCGGTGCGGCTGGGACAGTCCCGGGAGTCGAGGCTCCGTCGGTCTTCGGCTGGCGGAGCCGGCGAGACGGGTTCGGCTGGCGGAGCCGGCGACTCGGGTTCGGCCGTCACGGGGGCGGCAGCGGACCCGGCGGCGGAGCGCCCGGCGGCGGCACCGGCGCACCCGGCGGCACCGGAGCTCCGGCCGGCCCCGGCGGAACAGGTGCTCCCGGCGCGCCGGCCTCTGGCGCCGGCGCTCCTGGCGGCCCGACCGGAACGGTGGTCGGCGGCCCCCACGGGATCGTGATGCCCGGCGCGATCTCCAACGTCGGCTGGATCACCGTCTGCGACGGCGTCGGCGGCGCGGTGGTGCGCGGCGGAGGCGGGGCCTGCGGCACGCCGGCGTATCCGCCGATCTCCTCAGGCTTCGGGAAGGACTCGTTGTCGGTGCCGTCGAGTGCACCGTCCATGGTCGCCTTCCAGATATCCGACGGCAGTCCGGAGCCGTAGACCGGCGAACCCCACTTGTTCTCCAGCGGTTTGGTGCCGTCGGTGGTGCCCACCCACACCGCGGTGGACAACGACGGGGTGAAGCCCACCATCCACGCATCGCGGTTGGCGCCGGTGTCGCCGAGCTGGTTGGTGCCGGTCTTGGCCGCCGACGGCCGGCCACCGGCCAGCGCGTGGCCGTTGGAGTAGGCGGCGATCGGCTGCATCGCGGCGACCGCGTTGTCGGCGACGGCCTTCTCGATGCGCTGCTCGCCGGAGTTGTCCTCCTGGCCGGCGTCGAACAGCACCGTGCCCTCGGCGTTGACGACCTTCTGCACGAAGTGCGGCTTGCGATACACCCCGGACGCGGCGAGCGTGGCGTACGCCGAGGCCATGTCGATGACGCGGGACTGGTACTGCCCCAGCACGACGCCGTTGTTCGGCGGCCCGCCCTGGCCGTCCTCGGACAGCGTGTGCTCCACGCCCGGGAAGCTCTCGGCGATGCCGGCCGCGTGCGCGGCGTCGGCGACGTCCTGCGGTCCGTTCTTGAGCTGCAGCATCAGCCGGTAGTAGCTGGTGTTCAGCGACCGCTTCAGCGCCTCGGCGATGTTGCAGGTTCCGCAGCTGCTGCCCTCGACGTTGGAGATCTCGATGCCGTTGACCTCGACGGGCGAGCTGTCGACCTGATAGCCCAGACCCATCCCCTGCTGCAGCGCGGCGACCAACGCGAACACCTTGAACGACGAACCCGTGGGCAGACCGGCCTGCGCGAAATCGAAACCGTTGGCGTCCGAGCCGCCGTAGTAGGCCTTGACGCCGCCGGTCTTCGGGTCGATCGACACGACCGCGGTGCGCATGTCGGGGTCCTGCCCGTCCATGTACTCCTCGACCGCGTCGACCGCCGCGGACTGCATCTGCGGGTCGATCGTGGTGGTGATCTGCAGACCCTCGGTGTTCAGGGCCTGCTCGTTGATGTCGAAGATGTCCATCAACTCGTTGACCACCTGGCGTTCGATCAGCCCGTTCGGTCCGGTGGTCTGGTTCTGGTTGACGGCCTGGTCGGGCGGGATCGTCGGCGGGAACACCTGCGCGGCCCGGTCCTGTTTGGACAACGCGCCGATCTCCACCATGCCGTCGAGCACCCAGCTCCAGCGCACCGCCGACGCATCCGGATCCACCGCCGGGTCGAGCACCGACGGCCGCTGGATCAGCGCCGCCAGAAGCGCACCCTCGGACACGTTGAGCGCCTCGACGGGCTTACCGAAGTAGGCCTGCGCGGCGGCGGCCACCCCATAGGCCCCGCGGCCGAAATAGATGATGTTCAGGTACGACTGCAACACCTGGTCTTTGGACCACTCGCTGGACATCTTCGTCGAGATGACCAGCTCCTTGGCCTTGCGGATCAGGCCGCCGACCCCGGATCGGGCGTCGCCGACGAGCGCGTTCTTGACGTACTGCTGCGTGATCGTCGATCCACCCTGCAGATCGCCGCCGAAGATGTTGTTCTTGGCAGCGCGCAGGAAGCCGGTGAACGAGAAGCCCGGGTTGGAGTAGAAGTCGCGGTCCTCGGCGGCCATTACCGCGTCGCGCACGTGCACCGGGATCTGGTCGATGTTGACGTCGACGCGGTTGCCCTCCGGCGGGACGATCTTGGCGATCTCACTGCCGTCGCCGGCCAGGATCGTCGACACCTGCGCGGTGCGGATGTCACCGGGCTTCGGGACGTCGACGATCATGTACGCCATCCCGAACGTCAACAGCGGCAGCACGATCAGCAGCGCCGCGGCCACGATCGACCCACGGCGCACCCAGGTCCAGTTGATCTGCTCGCGCAGGCTGCGGCGCGGGCCGGTCGGGCCTCCGCCGGCCGGACCGTACGCGCCCCCGGGTGGCGGGGGCGGCGGTGTGTTGGGCGGGCCGGAGCTGTGCCGCGCCGAGCGTCGGCGGTGCCTGTTCTGCTCCTCGCGTCCGCCGGGCCTGTTCTGCTCCTGTCCGCCGGGGGCGGGTCTGCGCCGTCCGTCCAGCGCGCGCTTGACGTCGTCGATCGGGTCCCGCAGCGGCGGGGCGCCGTCCCGCACCGGCGGCAGCACGGTGGTACGGCGGTCGTCGGGGGTCGGCGCGCGGCGCACGCCGCCCTGACCGGCCGGCCGCGGCGGAGCGTCCCGACGGGGCGGCGGCGGTCTGCGTGCGCCCAGACTCTCAGCCGCCCTCTGCCCGTCGCGAGGGCTGTCGAGAGACCGGTCGTGGCGCCCGTCGCTATTCACTGGCGGTGCGCGCAGTGCCGCGCGCGGTCTGGGTGCGACGCGGACCGCGGGAGCCCTTGGGGGGCGGTACCGCGCCGAGCACATACGACTTGACCAGGTGATTCCAGCTGCACGTGCGGCATACCTCCACCACGTGTACGGAGAATTCGTCGAAGCGGGTCGCGAGCAGGACGAGCTCCTCGGCGGTCCGCGCGGAGCCGGACACCGCGCCGAGGTGGTCACCGAACACCCACGACACCAGGGTGAGTTGTTCCTTGCGGCAGATCGGGCACATCACCGAACTGGGCTTGCCGTGGAACTTTGCAGCGCGCAGCAAGTAGGGGTTGGCGTCACAGACCTCCGAGACGCCGGTGCGGCCCGAGTACACCTCGGCCAGCAGGGACCGCCGCCGCAGGGCGTAGTCCACCACCTGTCGCTGCAATCGCACGAAGACCAGAGTACGTCGGCGGCTCGGGCACCGAGGCTCGGCGTGCGCCCCGCGACGGCGTCAATCGTGTCCGGCCTGCGCTGTCGACGGCTCAACTCTTACGATCTTGGTCGTGGCTTCGGGGAGCTATGGACGACGGACGTCGTGGACACGGGCAAAAGACAGCGACCGCAACGAGACATGCCAGATCCTCGACACCGCGCTGGCCGAGGGCCAGCTGTCGATGGCCGAGCACGGCGAGCGGGTGAAGTCGGCAACCACGGCGTCCACGCTGGGCCAGTTGCAGGACCTGGTGTCGGATCTTCAGACCGGCAAGTCCCTCGATGTGCCGGTGATCACCAAGATCGTCAACCGTGCCGACCCCGGCGTGCGGATCAACTGGGGTATCAAGGCCGCGATCGCCGGCGTGCTGGTGATACTCGGGATGGCGATCGGCTGGGGGCTCTACGGCAACACCCCGTCGCCGCTGAACTTCACCTCCGATCCGGGCGCGAAGGCCGACGGCATCCCGGCCACGGTGCTGACCCCGCCGAAGCAGCTGCAGTCCCTGGGCGGGTTCACCGGACTGTTCGAGCAGATGCGCAAGAAGTTCGGCAGCTCGATGGGCTACGAGCTCGACATCCACTCCGACATGGCCTACCTCGACCGGCCGGATCCGCAGGACAATCGGCGCAGCCAGACCTACTACTACCGCGGCGGGTGGGGCGAACCCTCGGGATCGCCGTCGACCGTCGACGCCGACGACAGGCTGGTCGACCTCGCCAAGTTCGACTTCGAGAAGACCCTGGGGGTGCTGCGCGGCGCACCCGACACCGTCGGCATCTCCCGCGCCGACGTCACCGACACCTGGTTGCGGATCAGCCCGTCGGAGGACCCGGCCACCCCGGATGCGGTGATCGTCGAGATCATCGTCAACAGTGACTTCGGCAACGGCCGTATCGAGCTGTACCCGGACGGCACACCGCTGGCCATCTGGCCCGCGAACCGCTGACCAGCACGAACCGTGTTTTGGGTGGCTCGCTATAGCGCTCAATATATCGGCGCGATACACTCGCCCGAGGTGTTGAACCGTCGTAGCGACGCATCAGAATTGCTGGAGGAGGTGCCTGGATGCTCGAGCTCGCCATCCTGGGCCTGCTGCAGGAGTCCCCGATGCACGGCTATGAGCTGCGCAAGAGATTGACGGGCCTCCTGGGAGCGTTTCGTGCGTTCTCCTACGGCTCGCTGTACCCGGCGCTGCGCCGCATGCAGGCCGACGGGCTGATCGTGGAGGACGCCGCCCCCGAGGGCACCGTGAAGGTCCGGCGGGCGCGCCGGGTGTATCAGCTGACCGAGGCCGGGAAGCAGCGGTTCACCGAGCTGGTCGCCGACACAGGTCCGCAGAACTACTCGGACGACGGTTTCGGAGTTCACCTTGCATTCTTCAACCGCACCCCGGCCGAGGCCCGGATGCGGATCCTGGAGGGTCGCCGCCGCCAGGTGGAGGAACGTCGCGAAGGCCTGCGTGAAGCCGTGGCGCGGGCGAGCAGCTCATTCGATCGGTACACCCGACAGCTCCACCAGCTGGGGCTCGAGTCCAGCGAGCGTGAAGTCAAGTGGCTCAACGAGTTGATCGCGGCGGAGAGATCGGCGCAGGGACGCGCCGAACAGACGTGAGCATTACGCGCAGCCACCAGTAATACGAAAAACAGTAGGACAGAGGAGAAGCCGTCATGACCGCAAGCAATGACGTCCGGGTCGCGATCGTCGGCGTGGGCAACTGCGCGTCCTCGCTCGTACAGGGCGTTCAGTACTACAAGGACGCCGACGAGAACGCCACCGTTCCCGGCCTGATGCACGTCAAGCTCGGCCAGTACCACGTGCGCGACGTGAAGTTCGTCGCCGCGTTCGACGTGGACGCCAAGAAGGTCGGCTTCGACCTGTCCGAGGCGATCTTCGCCTCCGAGAACAACACCATCAAGATCGCCGACGTGCCGCCGACCGACGTCGTCGTGCAGCGCGGCCCGACGCTGGACGGCATCGGCAAGTACTACGCCGACACCATCGAGATCTCCGACGTCGAGGCCGTCGATGTGGTCAAGGTGCTCAAGGACGCCGAGGTCGACGTGCTGGTGTCCTACCTGCCCGTGGGTTCTGAAGAGGCCGACAAGTTCTACGCCCAGTGCGCCATCGACGCCGGCGTCGCGTTCGTCAACGCCCTGCCGGTGTTCATCGCCTCGGATCCGGTGTGGGCCAAGAAGTTCGAAGACGCCGGCGTCCCGATCGTCGGTGACGACATCAAGAGCCAGATCGGCGCCACCATCACCCACCGCGTGATGGCCAAGCTGTTCGAGGACCGCGGCGTCACGCTGGACCGCACCTACCAGCTCAACGTCGGCGGCAACATGGACTTCCTGAACATGCTGGAGCGTTCGCGGCTGGAGTCCAAGAAGGTCTCCAAGACCCAGGCCGTCACCTCGAACCTGTCCGGCTCGCTGGCCGGCAAGATCGAGGACAAGAACGTCCACATCGGCCCGTCCGATCACGTGGCCTGGCTCGACGACCGCAAGTGGGCCTACGTCCGCCTGGAGGGCCGCGCCTTCGGTGACGTGCCGCTGAACCTGGAGTACAAGCTCGAGGTGTGGGACTCCCCCAACTCGGCCGGCGTGATCATCGACGCGGTGCGTGCCGCCAAGATCGCCAAGGACCGCGGCATCGGCGGCCCGATCGAGGCGGCCTCGGCCTACCTGATGAAGAGCCCGCCCAAGCAGCTCGCCGACGACCTCGCCCGCGTGCAGCTCGAGAAGTTCATCGAGGGCTGACCCCTCCTTTCGCCGAAATCGCATTCCACGCGGCCTCCACTCAGATTTCGCCGCATGGAATGCGATTTCGGCGTTTGAGGGCGGGCTAGAAGTTGAAGCCGAGTTCAGCGGGCACCTCCGTGGCGAACGCCGCGTCCAGCGCGGCGAGGTGCGCGGGATCGCCGCACCGCAACCGACCGGCGGCGACGAACGCCGACGCCCGGTGCGTCCCGAGATAGAGACTGCCGAGCACCGACAGGTCCAACTGCACGTCTGCGGCGGCATCGGTGGGCACACAGTGGGCGCTACCGTCACGCACCTCGAGGGCGAACCTGCCGCCACCGCCCAGCCCGTCGTCGGAAACCTCAAGCACGACAGCAAGATCCGCGGAGTAGGTGCGCGCCCGCAGCACCGCGGGGATGTCGAGCATCCGCAACCACAGCCCGTCGTGGCTGCCCCGCTGACGCACCAACCGCGGATTGGTCAGCAGGTACGGCAGCAGCTGGTGCGGGTGTCCCTCGACGTCCACGGTCGCCATCAGGTCCAGTCCGAGCAGCACCCGCCACACAGCGATGTACGCGTGCTCGGTCACGGCCGCCAGTTTGGTGACCTCAACGCGGTCCTTGCCGTCGCCGCTGTGCACCCGGTACATCGCGAAACCGTCGGGGTGCAGCAGACAGAACAGTGCGCTGCCCCCGTTGCGGGCATGCTCCCGGTCGGCGAACACCTCGTCCCACAGCCGGGTCGGCGTGCGCAGCCCGCCCGGTGTCTGCAACCGCCACCGCTCATAGACGTCCTCGATGTCGGCGCGGTGCTCGGACGCGCGCACGATCCGGACGCCGCCCGGATCGGGCACGTCCCGATGGACGCGCGCCCGGGTGCGGTCGACGGACAGGCTCTGCCACACCGTGGCCGGTCCGTATCCGAACCGGCCGTAGATCTCTGCTTCGCTGGCCTCCAGCCCGGCGATCGGGTATCTGCCCATGCGCCGGTGCAGCTCACCGAACATGCCGGTCAGCACACCGCGGCGGCGGTGCGTCGGCGCGACCGCCACGAACGACACTCCGGCCATCGGCAGCACCGCGCCGCCGGGCACGGTCAGCTCGAGGTCCAGGATCAGGGCGACACCGACGACGTCGGGACCGTCGCACGCGACCACGGCGCCGTCCGCGGGCACCAGCGATCGCCACACCTCGGAGCTCTCCGGCGGCTGCCAGACACCGAAGCCCGTCGCGCCGATCAGGGCCATCGCCGGCCAGTCGGCGTCGTGCGCGGTACGGAACGTCAACCCGGTCGGTGAATGCGGCACTGCCCGACGGTGTCACACCGGCACCTTCTGTCGCACCCGAATTTTGCGGGTCGTACTGTCAGGCCATGGCGGAGATCCCCGACGATGTCTTCCTTGCTGCCGTCGCCGACCTCGACGAGTTCGCGCTGCTGCCCGAGAACGCCGAGCAGGTCGGTGCGACGACGGTGCCGCCGGCCGAGCGCATCGGCGCCGGGCCCGTGAGCGCGATCCGGTACGGCGACGGCGCACCGCGCGTGGTGTTCCTGCACGGCGGCGGGCAGAACGCGCACACCTGGGACTCGGTGATCGTCGGCCTCGGTGTCCCGGCGCTGGCCATCGACCTGCCCGGCCACGGCCGGTCGGCGTGGCGTGAGGACGGCGACTACGGCCCGAAACTCAATGCGGTCGCCGTCGAGCCGGTGATCCGCGACCTTGCCTCCGACGCCGAGCTGGTGGTCGGGATGTCGCTGGGCGGGCTGACCGCGCTGCGCGTGGCGGTGACCGCGCCCGAGCTGGTGCGCCGCCTCGTGCTGGTCGACGTGACACCGTCGGCGCCCGAGCGGCACACCGAGATGACCGACGCGCAGAAGGGCACCGTCGCGCTGGTACAGGGCGACCGGACATTCCCGTCGTTCGAGGCGATGCTCGAGGTGACGGTCGCCGCCGCCCCGCACCGTGACCGGAACTCGTTGCGGCGCGGGGTGTTCCACAACGCCAAGCGCCTCGAGGACGGCACCTGGACGTGGCGCTACGACAGCATCCGCCGGGGCGAAGGTTTCGAGAACCTGTGGGACGACGTGCCTCGCCTGACCACACCGACCACCCTGATCCGCGGCGCGAACTCGTTCTTCGTCAACGACGACGACGCCGACGCGTTCGCCAGGACCGCACCCGGCTTCCGGCGGGTTCACATCGTCGACAACTCCGGTCACTCGGTGCAGAGCGACCAGCCGGTGGCGTTGATCGAGCTACTGCGCGGCGTGCTCGCCGGCTGATTTCCTGCGCAGCCGGCCCAGGAACACCACACCGAGCAGCGCCATCGCCAACGGTGATGTCTGCGGGTCCAGCTCATCCACCTGGTAACCGAGGTCGCGCAGGATGCCGATCTCGATCGCGCTCAACACCCGGACGCCCGGGCCGGTGCCCGTCTGGGCATTCATCATCAACTGGTCGTCGCCGCTGAACGTGAAATCGTCGAGGTGGCTTCCCGAACTGCCCTCGTTCCACGGATCCGGGCTGAAGATCGGGACCAGCCCCCCGTACGCCTTGACGGCGTGGTACCCGCCGAACCACATGCCGCCGTCCTCGCCGGTGAGGATCGGGTCGAAGTCGCTGTCGAAACGGTAGCGGCGGTTGATCGGCCGCCGGCCGTCCTCATTCACGACGAAGCTGTCGAAGACCGTCCAGTAGGTGTTGTCGTTGTCGCCGGCCTCGCCGATCAACGACAGGAACCCGAACGAGTGCAACAGCTCATGCATCGCCGTCGAGGCGAAGTCGAAGTCGCCGTCGTCGACGTCCTCACCGAGCCCCCACCCCGCGCCGAAGTTCCAGGTGATCCGGCCGTCGGCGGCACTGCCGTTGGAGTCGTAGCCGGTGAGCAGCTTGTTCTGCACCACCGTGCGCCAGAAGCCGGCGCCGGTCCGGATCAGGTTGCTGCCCGCCGAGGCCAGCGTGGACGACTCGGCGTCCTCCATCCCGGTGACGTTGTAGGTGAGCACCACCGGCTTACCCACGACGAAGTACACGATCAGCGCATCGGCCGCGTCCTGCAGGGCACCGCGACGGTCCTCGGTCCAGTACTCGGCACCGGTGTTGTACTGGAAGTCGAACTTGATCGCGCCCTGGTTGATCAGCGGGCTGACCCGGGTGCCGATCGGGCGGAACAGATCGAGCAGGTTCATGTGCAGGCCGACGTCGATCGCCACGACGCGGAAGGTGTCGACACCGTCGAAGTCCGAATCCGGTGTGTAGGTGTAGGTTCCGTCCTGGTTGAGCTGCAACGAACCTTCCCGCGGCGCGCGCACGACCCGGTACACCAGGCGGTCGCCGTCCGCGTCGACCGCTGCCAGCGTGCCGGTGATCGCCCCGGTCAGCTTGCCGGTGATCTGGATCGGCTCCACCGTGGGCGCCTGGTTGAACAAGGCGC
Organism: Mycobacterium sp. 4D054; assembly: GCF_052245755.1. Taxonomy (NCBI): domain Bacteria; kingdom Bacillati; phylum Actinomycetota; class Actinomycetes; order Mycobacteriales; family Mycobacteriaceae; genus Mycobacterium; species Mycobacterium sp. 4D054. The sequence continues at coordinate 18,322 of NZ_JBQQCF010000050.1, read as the reverse complement.
GTCGCATCGCGAGGAAGTTGGCCTCCATCCGCGCCTTGGTCTCGTCGTCGACGTCCCGCGAGTCGATCCAGGCCTGGGTGTCCGCCGTCCACTTGTCCAGGAAGTCGCCGACGATCTCGCGCCACGTGCGCCGAGGTGCGGGCACCGTGGGCGCGGACAACTGCGCGCTGACGAACTGTGCCGACGAATCGTGTTGCGTTGCTCCGGTTTCCACGGCCGGTGCATCGTCGGTGGGCTCGGCCGATGCCGGCGCCACTGATTCATCGGCTGCCTGGCGATCGGACCCGGGCACCGGCTCGGCGGGTGCGTCAACGACGACGGAATCGGAGTCCGCGACGGTGTCGGGGGCGGCGTCCTGGGCGTCGGTGTCGTCGCTCGCGGTGCCACCGGTGGCGTCGCCGTCGGGGATCTCGGCGGTGTCGTCGATGACGGCCTCGTTGTCGTCTTCACCGGCCGGCCCCCCGACGTCGGTGTCGACGTCGGTGTCGTCGGTCGCCGTCTCGGTGTCCGTGTCCGTGCCGGTGGTATCGCTCGCGGTGCCGTCGCGTTCAGCCGCGTCCGACGTCGACGCGCCCGTGGACACCGCGGACGTGTCACCGGTCTCCGCGCCGGCGACGCCGACCTGCGGGCTCAACAGCGAGTACCCCAGCAATGCGGCGCCCATCCCTGCGGATGCGGCGCCGAGTTGCAGCCACCGGCGTACCGCGAAGCCCTCGGCTCGGCGAGCGTGGCGAGAGCGCCGTCCTGGCTTCTGGTTTCCCCGCGCAACAGTCACTATTTACCCCCCCGTTATTTGCGTCGGCAGGAACGATACCCGGTTGTGAGGCCGGGTGGAGCAAATTCGGCTGCCATATCGCGCCACGCGTCGTCGAGTGTTCACCTGCGCGTTGCCTTCCGCTGGCCCGGCTCCAGTAACTTCCCGCTGGTCCGGCCGCCCAGCCCGCGGCCGGAGTTCACGTCGAAGGGATACCCGAGGCCATGGCGCTCGTGCCGCTGAACCTTTTCCTCACCCACAACGGGAAGTCCAAGCGCCAACGCGTGACCTGCGTGCACAAATGCGGCGACGCGTGCGCCAAGCCGGTGCCGAACACGAGCGACAACGAATACTTCGGCGACATCGCCGCGGCCGTGTCGCGGCGGTCGCTGCTGCACGCGGGCGGTGTGGCGGTGCTGGCCGTGGGCACCGGCTCGGTTCTGGCCGCGTGCTCGAACACCTCCGCGCCGGCGCCGACCTCCTCCTCGGCGACCGCGGCGCCGTCCGCACCACCGGCCGGGATGAACTTCGCGTCCGTCGCGCCCAACAGCGACGACGCCGTCGTCGTCGCCGACGGCTACCGGCAGGCCGTGGTGATCAGCTGGGGCGACCCCGTCCTGCCCGGCGCACCCGAGTTCGACGTCCGCAACCAGAGTGGCGCCGCCCAACGCGGCCAATTCGGATTCAACAACGACTTCGCCGGCCTGCTGCCCATCGAGGGGCAGCCCGGTCACTTCCTGCTCGTCACCAACTTCGAATACGCCACACCGCAATTCATGTTCCCCGGGTATGACGCGGATGCTCCGACCCGCGAGCAGTTCGACATCGAGATCGCGTCGATGGGGATGGGCGTCGTCGAGGTGCAGCGCACGCCCGACGGCGGTCTGCGGCCGGTGATGGGCCGCTACAACCGGCGCGTCACCGCCGACACCCCGTTCACGATCACCGGGCCCGCCGCGGGCACCGATTTCGTCAGGGCCGCCGCCGACCCCGAGGGACGCACCGTGCTGGGCACCATCGCGAACTGCGCCGGCGGTGTCACCCCCTGGGGCACCGTGCTTTCCGGGGAGGAGAACTTCCACACCTACTTCGGCGCACCCGAAGGGACCGCGGCTTTGGGTCCGGTCGACGCCGATCGCCACGACCGCTACGGCGTCACCCTGGAACCGTCGGAATTGCGTTGGGAGAACTTCGATCCCCGGTTTGATCTGGCCGCGACACCCACCGAGGTGAACCGCTTCGGCTACGTGGTCGAGCTGAACCCGTGGGATCCGGAGTCCACACCGGTCAAGCATCCGGCGTTGGGGCGGTTCAAGCACGAGGGAGCCAACATTCACGTCACCGCGGACGGCACCGTGGTCGCCTACACCGGCGACGACGAGCGCTTCGACTACATGTACAAGTTCGTCTCGAGTCGCAAGATGCGGGGCGGCGCAGAAGCGGCAGGAGGTGGGTACGACCCGGCCGCGATGGCGCACAACATGGGGATCCTGGACGAGGGCACGCTGTATGTCGCGAAACTCTCCAGCGACATCCCCGCCGGTGACATCGACGGCTCCGGGGACCTCCCGGCGACGGGGGCGTTCCGCGGCACCGGGACGTGGATTCCGTTGCTGCGCTCCGGACCTGACGGTGCCGAGTCGCTGATCGAGGGCATCACTGCCGCGGAGGCCGCGGTGTTCACCCGGATGGCTGCCGACAAGGCCGGCGCCACCAAGATGGACCGCCCGGAGGACTTCGAGGCCAACCCCGCCACCGGCAAGGTGTATGTCGCGCTCACCAACAACAGCAAGCGCGGGGCATCCGGTGATGCGCCGGCAGACGCGGCGAATCCCCGTAACGACAACAAGAGTGGGCAGATTCTGGAGATCACCGACAACCACGCCGGCACCGACTTCACCTGGGAACTGCTGCTGGTTTGCGGTGACCCGGCCGCGGCCGACACGTATTACGGCGGCTTCGACAAGTCGAAGGTCAGTCCGATCTCCTGTCCGGACAACCTCGCTTTCGACAGTCACGGAAACCTGTGGATCTCCACCGACGGCAACGCGCTGGACTCCAATGACGGCCTGTTCGCCGTCGCGCTGGACGGACCGCACCGCGGTGAGACCAAACAGTTCCTGACCGTGCCGCTCGGCGCGGAGACCTGCGGGCCCGTCGTCACCGACGAACTGGTCACGGTGTGCGTGCAGCACCCCGGCGAGAGTGACGAGAACAGCATCGACAGCCCGCAGTCGCGCTGGCCCGAGGGCGGCAACGGAACCGCGCGGCCATCGGTGGTGGTGGTGTGGAAGGACGACGGCAATATCGGTGTGTAGGGCGGCTTTCGGCGCGCCGCGTACCGGGGCCCGCTGGGGCCGTGAGTTTGTGTCCTCTCGTCGCGGGAAACTCGGGAGGCCATGACCTCCCCGAACCGCTCGCTCCGTATCGGCGTGCAACTGCAGCCCCAGCATTCCCGGCGTTACGACCATCTCCGCGACGCGCTGCGCCGCTGCGAGGACATCGGCGTCGACGTCGCCTTCAACTGGGACCACTTCTTCCCGCTCTACGGTGATCCCGACGGCGCGCACTACGAATGCTGGACCATGCTCGGCGCGTGGGCCGAGCAAACCTCGCGTATCGAGATCGGCGCGCTGGTCAGCTGCAACTCCTACCGCAACCCGGAGTTGCTGGCCGACATGGCCCGCACCGTCGACCACATCTCCGACGGCCGGCTCATCCTGGGTATCGGCTCCGGCTGGAAACAAAAGGACTACGACGAGTACGGCTACGAGTTCGGCACCGCGGGCAGCCGGCTCGACGACCTCGCCACCGCGATGCCGCGAATCGAAGCCCGGATGGCCACGCTCAACCCCCAGCCCCTCCGGGCCATCCCGGTCCTGATCGGCGGCGGCGGGGAGAAAAAGACCCTGCGGTTGGTCGCCCAGCACGCCGACATCTGGCACTCGTTCTCCGACAGCGAGAGCTACCCACGCAAGGCCGACATCTTGGCGCGCCACTGCGCCGACGTCGGCCGCGACCCGGCGGCCATCGAGCGGTCCGCCGGTGTCGAGGGGCGTGACCACGAGGCGTTGGTGAACAACGCCGAGGCGCTGCGCGCACTGGGCATCACGCTGCTCACGGTCGGGGTGAACGGCCCCGACTACGACCTCGGCCAGGCCGAAGCACTGTGCCGCTGGCGCGACCGGACCGACGCCGGGGCCTGAAGCTGCGGATCCGCCCCAGCGGGGGTGGGCGCCGTGAGAGACTGGCGCCGCCATGCCCAAGAAGTACGGGGTGAAGGAAAAGGATCTCGTGGTGTCCCACGTGGTCAACATGGTGCTGACCGGCCGGCTCAGGTCCGGAGATCGCCTGGACCGCAACGAGATTGCCCACGAGCTCGGATTGAGCAGGGTTCCGGTCCAGGAGGCCGTCGTACAGCTCGAACACGACGGGATCCTGTCCACCCGCTACCACCGCGGCGCGTACGTCGAGAGGTTCGACGAGGCCACGCTGCGGGAGCATCACGAGCTCTACGGACTCCTCAGCGGCGCGGCATCCGCGCGCGCGGCGGCCGCCGCCGACCCCACGATGCTCGCAGAGCTGGAAACCGAACTGGCGCAGATGCGCGACGGCCGGGACGCCCGGCAGTTCGACCTGCACGCCAACAGGTTCCGCACCATGATCACCGACACCTACGCCGGTCCCCGGCTGCAGGCCACGATCGAGTCCTCGCAGACCTTCATCCCACACGCGTTCTGGCAGTCCTACACGCAAGGCCGCGACCGGCTGCTGCCGTCCTACGAGGCCGAGCTGGCCGCGATCCGCGCCGGCGCACCGGACGCCGCGCGGGCCGCATGCGCCGGACGCGCGGAGGTGATGGCCGCGATCCTGCTGGCTGAGCTGGTACGGCGCGGCGTTTTCGGTTGCGGGCTCGTCTAGAGACGGCTCTCGCTGAGCCGAATCCGCCGGCACGCTCGGGCTGGGCGCTACGTTGCTTGGAATGAACTGCTTGCGGGTACTGCGCACGACCGTGAAGAGTTTCGTCCTGGCGTTGATCATCGGAATGGTCGCAGCGATGGCCATGGCCGCGCCGGCCGGGGCGCAGGTGGACCAGTGCACCCCGCCGGGCATCGAGAGCGCCAGCGCGCTGCCCACCAACCTCGCCGCCGCCGCGAGCGGACCCGCGGCGGACAAGTACACCACCGCGACCGTGCAGCCGCTGGAGTCCGTCGACGTCAACGCGCTCGCCCTCGGGCAGCCGGGCGTCCTGACCGTAGGCACCCTGTCCGACGCACCGCCGAGCATCTGCATCAACTCTGCCGGGCAGTTCACCGGCTTCGACAACGAGCTGCTGCGAGCCATCGCCGGCAAGCTCGGCCTGCAGATCAACTTTGTGGGCACAGAGTTCTCCGGGCTGCTGGCGCAGGTGGCCTCCCGCCGGTTCGACGTCGGATCGTCGTCGATCACCACCACCGAGGCCCGTCGCCGCACCGTCGGTTTCACCAACGGCTACGACTTCGGCTACTTCTCCCTCGTCGTCCCGAGGGGTTCGGCCATCACCGGCTTCGACAAGTTGGCGCCCGGGCAACGCATCGGCGTCGTACAGGGCACCGTGCAGGAGGCCTACGTCATCGACACGCTGGGCCTGCAGCCGGTGAAGTTCCCCGACTACAACACCGTCTACGCGAGCCTCAAGACCGGGCAGATCGACGCGTGGGTGGCGCCGTCGCAGCAGGCGCAGGGCACGGTCCAGGCCGCCGATCCGGTGGAGATCATCGAAAACACCTTCAGCCTGGACAATTTCATCGCCTGGGCGGTGGCGTCTGACAACCAGCCGCTGATCGACGCGTTGAACTCGGGCCTGGACGCGATCATCGCCGACGGCACCTGGGCGCGGCTCTACACCGAGTGGGTACCACGCGCGCTACCGCCGGGCTGGAAACCGGGATCCAAGGCCGCCCCGACACCGCAGCTGCCCGACTTCAACGCCATCGCCGCGCAGCACCAGACCGCGCAAGGTCCGGCGGCTCCCGTGCAACCGAAATCGACGCTGTCCCAGCTCGCGGCGTCGTTTCTGGATTGGGATCTGTACAAGCAGGCCATCCCGGACCTGTTCAAGACGGGTCTGCCCAACACCCTGATCCTGACCGTCGCGGCGAGCGTCATCGGGCTGATCCTCGGCATGGCGCTGGCCATCGCGGGCATCTCGAAATCACGATGGCTGCGCTGGCCCGCGCGGGTCTACACCGACATCTTCCGGGGCCTGCCCGAGGTCGTGATCATCCTGCTGATCGGGCTCGGCCTCGGCCCCGTCGTCGGTCATTTGACCGGGAACAATCCGTTCCCACTCGGTATCGCCGCCCTCGGGCTGATGGCGGCCGCCTACGTCGGTGAGATCTTCCGGTCCGGTATCCAGAGCGTGGATCCCGGGCAGCTGGAGGCCTCCCGCGCACTGGGTTTCAGCTACGCGACCTCGATGCGGCTGGTGGTGGTGCCCCAGGGTGTGCGGCGGGTACTGCCGGCGCTGATGAACCAGTTCATCTCGCTGCTGAAGGCGTCCTCGCTGGTCTACTTCCTCGGTCTGGTCGCCCACCAGCGTGAGCTCTTCCAGGTGGGCCGTGACCTCAACGCCCAGACCGGCAACCTGTCACCCCTGGTGGCCGCGGGGTTGTTCTACCTTGCGCTGACGATCCCACTGACCCATCTGGTGAACTACATCGACACCCGATTGCGCCGTGGCCGCAAGCGTGACGAAGAGGACCCGCTGGTGCTCGCCACCTCCCAGGAGATGAACTGATGCAGACCGAGACGCAGCCGGTCTCGTTGACCGCCAAGGACATTCACCTGTCATTCGGTAAAACCGCGGTGTTGCGCGGCGTCGACCTGGACGTGGCCGCGGGATCCAGCACCGCGGTGATCGGACCGTCCGGATCGGGCAAGTCCACGTTGCTGCGCACCCTGAACCGGCTCTACGAACCGGACCGGGGCGACATCCTGCTCGACGGGCGGTCGGTGCTGCGGGACAACCCGGATCAGCTGCGGCAGCGCATCGGCATGGTGTTCCAGCAGTTCCAGCTCTTCCCGCACCGCACGGTGCTCGACAACGTCACCCTGGCCCCGCGCAAGCTCAAGCGGCTCAGCGCCGAACAGGCCCGCGAACTCGGGCTGGCGCAACTGGATCGGGTAGGGCTGCGCAGCAAGGCCGACGCCCGTCCCGCCACGCTGTCGGGCGGGCAGCAGCAACGTGTGGCGATCGCCCGTGCCCTGGCGATGTCGCCTGAGGTGATGTTCTTCGACGAGGCCACCTCGGCCCTGGATCCGGAGCTGGTCAAAGGGGTGCTGGAACTGATCGCCGACCTCGCGGCCGACGGGATGACGATGGTGGTCGTCACCCACGAGATGGGCTTCGCGCGGTCGACCGCCGACACCGTCGTGTTCATGGACCACGGTCAGGTCGTCGAAACCGGGCCTCCTGAGCAGCTGTTCGAAAGCGCCGAGACCGACCGGCTGCGACGGTTCCTGTCCCAGGTCCTCTAAGCGATCCGGCTACATCGACACGTTCGTCAAATCCCGCGACACCTCAACCTGTCGGACCCGTAGCGGTTAGACTGCCTGAATTATGGTGCCGACCGACGCCCGCGTCAGCGAGCTCGCCAGCGAATTGCAGCGAGTGCTGTCCAAGGTGCTGTCGGTCATGCGTCACACCGGCCGCACCGCGACCTCCGGGGACCTGACCCTGGCCCAGTTGTCGATCCTGCTCACGCTGTTCGATCAGGGCCCGATGCGGATGACCGAGCTCGCCGCCCACGAGAAGGTCCGCACGCCGACCACCACGGTGGCGATCCGCCGGCTGGAGAAGCTCGGGCTGGTCAAGCGGGACCGCGATCCGTCCGACCTGCGGGCCGTGCTCGTCGACATCACCCCCGAGGGCCTCGAGCAGCACCGGGAAGCGTTGGAGTCCAGGCGCGCTCACCTCGCGGCGCTGCTGAGCAAGCTCAGCGAGGAGGAGCTCGACGCGCTGTCCAAGGCGCTGGCACCCCTCGAGCGCATCGCCGAATAACGGTTCAGCCCAGCCAATCCAGGACCGCCGCGGCGGTCCACGACTGCTGCATGCTGCCCAGCGGCTCGCCGGTGAACGGTTCGTAGTACTCGGCGAAGGTCCCGTCACTGGCCTGGCGCAGCCCTTCCCGCCGCAGCGTCGCCGCCCGTTCCGCCCAGCCGCGGCGCGCGAAACACCACGAGAACAGCCACGTCATCACCGGCCAGACCGGGCCTCGCCAGTACTCGCGCGGACGGAAGTCCCGCGAAACCGGTGAGGTCGACGGGATCAGCGCGTACGCCAGGTCGGGATGGCCACAGAACCGCGGCCCCTCGAGCAGCCTCAGCAGCGCCCGTTCCCGCTCGTGCGGCAGGCCGCCACACAGCAGCGGAGCGAACTGCGCCACCGTCTCGGTCGCGATCCACTTATCCGCGCGAACATCGTAATCCTTTGCCGCACCTGTTCTTTGGTCGGCAGTGGCGACCACGCCGGACCGGAAACGCTCGGCCCACGCATACAGGTCCTTGACGTCGGCGTTGGGCCGCTTGTGGTCCTCCCCGATCTCGGCCAGCACCTGGCACGCCACTGCCAGAATCGCGGAGACGAAGACGTCCTCGACGGCGAAACTCACGGTCTTGGACAGCAATTGGTCGTCGTAGCGGGCAGCCTTCATCTCCTCGAGCAGCCACAGGTAGCGGTCGTACTCCATGTCCGACGGCCGCTGGGTGGCGTCGGTGTTGATCTTGTTGTCCTCGCGCTGGTACTCCGGCACTTCCCCCGCAATCACGTTGGCGTACGGGCCATCCCAGCGCGGCGAGTTGTCCATCCCGGACTCCCAGCCGTGGTAGAGGGTCACCCGGCCGCGCTCGTTCTGGTCGCGGCATTCCGCCAGCCAACGGTGCCAGCGCACCAGGTCGTTCCACCGCCGGTCCAGGAACGCCTGCGCGACCGCCCGCGTCGAGCGCCCCCGGTTGCGCGCGTGGTCGAGGATGCGCTGCACCGCGATCGCGTGCACCGGCGGCTGGGTGATGCCCGAGGTGTGCCGGTTGCGCGGTGCGTCGGCCGCCAGCGCCGAGCAGGCCCAGCGGGCCGGGCCGGGGAAGTACCCGTCGACGCCGTTGGCGAACACGATGTGCGGGATCATGCCGTTGCGCCACTGGGCGGACAGCAGCGTGTCCAGCTCCACCACCGCGCGCTCCACCGACAGCGGCGCCAGCCCGATCGCCACGAACGCCGCGTCCCAGCTCCACATGTGCGGGTACAGCAGCGGAGCGGCGGTGGTCATCACGCCGAGGTCGTTGCCGCGCAGCAAGTAGGCGGCGCGGGCGGCCAGTTGGGTGGAGGTGAAGCTCGGATCGTGCGGCATCGCCCCCCATGATGCGACGACTTCGCCCGGTCCGCAGGTCGGTAGGGTCGTCGGTGTGCCGACCGCCATGATCACCGGGGCCTCCGGCGGCCTCGGAGCCGCCCTCGCCGACGCGCTGGCGCCCACGCACACCTTGTTCCTCGCGGGGCGGCCGTCGTCCCGGCTCGACGCCGTCGCCGAACGACTCGGCGCCACCACCTGGCCCGTCGACCTCGCCGATCCCGACTCGATGGCCGCGGTCGTCGAGCCGATCGTCGAGCTCGACGTGCTGATCCACAACGCCGGGGTGTCCTACCCCGGCCGGGTCGGCGAATCCCACATCGACGAATGGCGCGCCACCATGAACGTCAACGTCATCGGAGCGGTGGCGCTGACTCTGGAGCTGCTGCCCGCGCTGCGCGCCGCCGGCGGGCATGTGGTGTTCATCAACTCCGGTGCGGGCATCAAGGCCTCGCCCGGACTGGCCTCGTACACGGCCAGCAAGTTCGCGCTGCGCGGCTTCGCCGAGTCGTTGCGCGCCGACGAGCCGGCACTGCGCGTGACGTCGGTGCATCCCGGCCGGATCGCAACCCCGATGCAGGAGGACCTGGTCGCCTACGAGGGCCGCCCTTACGAACCGGACCGGTTCCTGCGCCCGCAGACGGTCGCGAAAGTGACCGCCGACGCGATCAACGCCCCGCCCGACGCGCACATCCACGAGGTGATCGTCCGGCCCCGCTGACGCCGTAATCGCTAGCGGTCGGGCTCGGTGCGCGGGCCGAAACCCTCTCCGGATTCCAGCGCCGTGGCGTGCGGGCCCACGTGGGCCTCGGAGCGCATCCGCTGCACCATGTGCGGGTAGTGCAGTTCGAACGCGGGACGCTCGGACCGGATCCGGGGCAGCTCGGTGAAGTTGTGCCGCGGCGGCGGGCTGCTGGTGGCCCACTCCAGCGAGTTGCCGTAGCCCCACGGATCGTCGACGACGACCGGCTCACCGTAGCGCCAGCTTTTGAACACGTTCCACAGGAACGGCAGCATCGACAGGCCGAGGATGCACGCGCCGATGGTCGACACCACGTTGAGCGGGGTGAACCCGTCGCTGGGCAGGTAGTCCGCGTAGCGGCGCGGCATGCCGTCGTCACCGAGCCAGTGCTGCACCAGGAAGGTGGTGTGGAAACCGATGAACGTCAGCCAGAAGTGCAGCTTGCCCAGCCGTTCGTCGAGCAGCCGGCCGGTCATCTTCGGGAACCAGAAGTAGATGCCGGCGTAGGTGGCGAACACGATGGTGCCGAACAGCACGTAATGGAAATGGGCCACCACGAAATAGCTGTCGGTGACGTGGAAGTCCAGCGGCGGGCTGGCCAGCAGCACGCCGGTCAGGCCGCCGAGCAGGAACGTCGCCAGGAAACCGATCGAGAACAGCATGGGTGTCTCGAACGTCAACTGGCCCTTCCACATCGTGCCGAGCCAGTTGAAGAACTTGATGCCGGTCGGAACCGCGATCAGATAGGTGCTGAACGCGAAGAACGGCAGCAGCACGGCGCCGGTGGCGAACATGTGGTGGGCCCACACGACCACCGACAACGCGCCGATACCGAGGGTGGCGTAGATCAGCGTGGTGTAGCCGAAGATCGGTTTACGACTGAACACCGGGAAGATCTCGCTGACGATGCCGAAGAACGGCAGCGCGACTATGTACACCTCGGGGTGGCCGAAGAACCAGAACAGGTGCTGCCACAGGATCGCCCCGCCGTTGGCCGGGTCGTAGACGTGTGCGCCGAGATGCCGGTCGGCCGCGAGCCCGAACAGCGCCGCGGTCAGGATCGGGAACGCCAGCAGCACCAGCAGCGAGGTGACCAGGATGTTCCAGGTGAAGATCGGCATCCGGAACATCGTCATGCCCGGCGCGCGCATGCACACCACAGTGGTGACCATGTTGACCCCGCCCAGGATGGTGCCGAGGCCACTGAGCGCCAGGCCCATGATCCACAGGTCTCCGCCCGGGCCCGGCGAGTGGATCGCGTCGGACAGCGGCGCGTACGCCGTCCAGCCGAAGTCCGCCGCGCCGCCGGGCACCAGGAACCCGCTCATCGCGATCAGCGCGCCGAACAGGAACAGCCAGAACGAGAACGCGTTGAGCCGCGGGAACGCCACGTCGGGTGCGCCGATCTGCAGCGGCAGCACGAGGTTCGCGAATCCGAACACGATCGGCGTCGCGTAGAACAGCAGCATCACCGTGCCGTGCATGGTGAACAGCTGGTTGTACTGCTCGTTGGACAGGAACTGCAGACCCGGCGACGCCAGCTCGGTTCGCATGAACAGCGCCATCAGCCCACCCACCAGGAAGAAGGTGAAGCACGCGACGCAGTACATGATGCCGATCAGCTTGTGATCGGTGGTGGTGACCAGCTTGTAGACCAGGTTGCCCTTGGGCCCCAGTCGGGCCGGGAACGGCCGCCGCGGCGTGATATTGACGAGGTTCGGGGCTTCGACGGCCATGGCTTCTCCTCCGGCATCCGGCAGCGGCCAGATACCCAAGGATGCGCGCTCTACTCCCGATTCCGCACCTGTTTTGGGCGCTTCTCAGGCGACGACGTTGACCAGCCGGCCGGCAACGACGATGACCTTCTTCGGGGTCTTTCCGTCCAGAAAGGCAATCACCTTCGCGTCGGCCAGCGCGGCGGCCTCCACCGCGTCCGCGGGCGCGTCGGCGGCGACGGTGACACGGCCGCGCACCTTGCCGTTGACCTGCACCGGGTACTCGACGGTGTCCTCGACGAGGTAGCGCTCGTCGGCCACCGGGAACGGGCCGTGCGCCAGCGAGGTCTCGTGTCCCAACCGGCTCCACAATTCCTCGGCCAGGTGCGGCGCCAGCGGGGCCACCATCAGCACCAGCGGCTCCAGCGCCGCCCGCGCCGTCACCGACTGCTTGGTCAGATGGTTGGTGTACTCGATCAGCTTGGCCGCGGCGGTGTTGTTGCGCAGTGCCGCATAGTCATCGGCCACCCCGGCGATGGTGCGGTGCAGCAACCGCATCGTCTCGTCATCCAGCCCGGCGTCCGACACCCGGGTGGCCCCACTTTCCTCGTCGACGACCAACCGCCACACGCGTTGCAGGAAGCGGTGCGCGCCGACGACGTCCTTGGTCGCCCAGGGCCGTGATGCCTCCAGCGGACCCATCGACATCTCGTACACCCGCAACGTGTCGGCGCCGTAGTTGTCGCAGATCTCGTCCGGCGACACCGAGTTCTTCAGGCTCTTGCCGATCTTGCCGAACTCCTGGTTCACCTCAATTTCTCTCGGGGTCCCGCCGCTGGTGTCGAGCCAGTAGAACTTGCCGTCGCGCTCGGTGACCTCGGCGGCCGGCACGTAGGCTCCCCGCGAGTCGGTGTAGGCGAACGCCTGGATGTAGCCCTGGTTGACGAGCCGACGGTAGGGCTCACGGGAGCTGACGTGCCCCAAGTCGTAGAGCACCTTGTGCCAGAACCGCGAATACAGCAGGTGCAGCACGGCGTGCTCGACCCCGCCGACGTACAGGTCGACGCCACCCGGATCGTCCGGACCGTGCTCGGCCGGCCTAGGCCCCATCCAGTACGCCTCGTTCTCCTTGGCGCACATGGCTTCTGCGTTGTGCGGGTCGGTGTAGCGCAGCTCGTACCAGGAGCTGCCCGCCCATTGCGGCATCACGTTGGTGTCGCGGGTGTACTTCTTGAGCCCGTCGCCGAGGTCGAGTTCGACGTTGACCCAGTCCGTCGCCTTGGCCAGCGGCGGGGACGGCTCACTGCCGGCGTCCTGCGGGTCGAACAGCACCGGCGAGTAGTCCGGCACGTCGGGCAGTTCGACGGGCAGCATGTGCTCGGGCAGCCCGTGCGCCCGCCCGTCCTCGTCGTAGACGATCGGGAACGGCTCGCCCCAGTACCGTTGCCGGGCGAAAAGCCAGTCCCTCAGCTTGTATTCGACGCGCGCCCGTCCCCGCCCGTGCGCGGTCAGCCGCTCGGTCATCGCCTGCTTGGCGGCGGCCACGTCGAGACCGTCGAGGAAGCCGGAGTTCACCATCACCCCGTCGCCGGTGTAGGCCTCCTTCGAGACGTCGCCTCCGGAGACCACTTCCACAATCGGCAGCCCGAACTCGGTCGCGAAGTCCCAGTCACGCTGATCGCCGCTGGGCACCGCCATGATCGCGCCGGTGCCGTACCCGGCCAGCACATAGTCGGCGATGAACACCGGAACTTGTTGTCCGTTGGCGGGATTCGTCGCGTAGGCGCCGACGAACACGCCGGTCTTGGTCTTGTTCTCCTGCCGCTCCAGATCGGATTTCGCCGCGATCGACGCCCGGTAGGCCGCGACCGCCTCACGCGGGGTGGCCGCGCCGAACGTCCAACGCTCATCGACGCCGGCGGGCCACTCGTCGGCGACCAGCAGGTCCACCAGATCGTGTTCGGGGGCCAGCACCATGTATGTCGCACCGAACAGCGTGTCCGGACGGGTGGTGAACACCTCGATGTCACCGGCGTTAGTGCCGAAGAGCACGGAAGCGCCGGTCGAGCGGCCGATCCAGTTGCGCTGCATGGTCTTGACCTTGTCCGGCCAGTCCAGCACGTCGAGGTCTTCCAGCAGCCGGTCGGAGTACGCGGTGATGCGCATCATCCACTGCCGCAACCGTTTCCGGAACACCGGGAAGTTGCCGCGCTCGCTGCGCCCGTCGGCGGTGACCTCCTCGTTGGCCAGCACCGTGCCCAGGCCCGGACACCAGTTGACGACCGAGTCGGTGAGGTACACCAGGCGGTGGGCGTCCACCACATCGGCTCGGTCGGCGGCATCCAGTTCCGCCCAGGCGCGCCCGTCGCCGACCTGCCGGGTGCCGTTTTCGAACTCGGCGATCAACTCCGCGATGGGGCGGGCCTTGCCGGCCTCCGGATCGAACCACGCGTTGAAGATCTGCAGGAAGATCCACTGGGTCCACTTGTAGTACTCCACATCGGTGGTGGAGAAGCTGCGCCGCGAGTCATGGCCCAGACCCAGCCGCCCCAGCTGGCGGCGGAAGTTGACGATGTTGGCCTCGGTACGCGTGCGCGGATGCGTGCCGGTCTGGATCGCGTACTGCTCGGCGGGCAAGCCGAAAGCGTCAAACCCTAACGCGTGCAACACGTTACAGCCGGTCATCCGGAAGTACCTGGCGTACACGTCGGTGGCGATGTAGCCGAGCGGGTGCCCGACGTGCAGGCCTTCACCCGACGGGTACGGGAACATGTCCTGGACGAACATCTTGTCGGCGGGCACCTCGCCGCCGTCGGCCGGCGCCAGGGATCCGACCGGGTTCGCGACGTTGAACGTGCCGTTCTTCGACCACCGCTGCTGCCAGGCCTGTTCGATCTCCCCGGCGAGCTCCGCGGTGTAGCGATGCACCGGGGTGTCAGTGTCACCGGACGAGCGCTCGCGTGAGGACTCTGTTGCAGCGGGCTGTCCAGTCGGCGTTTCAGTCACCCCACCAGGGTATAAGCACCCGCTTCGCCGATTTCCCGGCCACGGGCAGGTCTCGGTTCCGTTGCGGATGTATCAGGGGTTGATCCCAGGTCGATTCCAGCCCTGGTGGGGCTTGATCGGCCATGGATACATTGCTCGCCTGACAACCCTCAAGCGTTGGGAAGGATTGCACTCGATGAGCGAAATCGCCCGTCACTGGCGGGTTCTGGCAGGTGGCCTCGGTGCCTGCGCCGTCGGCATCGCCGGGGTGCTGAGCATCACAGCCACGACGGCGTCGGCCCAGCCGATGCTGCCGCAGCCCCCGCTGCCCGCGCCTGCCACAGTGACGCAGACCGTCACGGTTACGCCCAACGCCGCACCCCAGCCCCTCCCGACCCCGGGTGTGACGCCGGCGACCGGAGGCGCGGCCGCTGTGCCCGCCGGCATCAGCGCGCCGTCGGCCCCCGCGGTGCCGCCGCGTCCGGTCTCGACGATCGCCCCGGCCACCTCGGGCACGCTGAGCGAGTTCTTCGCCGCCAAGGGCGTCACGATGGAACCCCAGTCCAGCCAGGGCTTCCAGGCGCTCAACATCGTGCTGCCCAAGCCGCGGGGCTGGGAACACATCCCGGACCCGAACGTTCCGGACGCGTTCGCCGTGCTCGCCGACCGGATCGGCGGCAACGGCCTGTACTCCTCGAACGCCCAGGTGGTGGTGTACAAGCTGGTCGGCGCGTTCGATCCCAAGGAGGCGATCAGCCACGGCTTCATCGACAGCCAGAAACTGCCCGCCTGGCGCACCACCGACGCGTCGCTCGCCGATTTCGGCGGTATGCCGTCCTCGCTGATCGAAGGCACCTACCGCGAGAACAACATGACGCTGAACACATCCCGCCGCCATGTCATCGCCGCCGCGGGCCCCGACCACTACCTGGTGTCGCTGTCGGTCACCACGAGCGTCGACCAGGTGGTCGCCGCCGCGGACGCCGCCGAGGCCATCGTCAACGGCTTCAAGGTCAGCGTGCCGGGCTCGGCCCCGGCCGCACCGCCTGCCGGCGCACCTGCGGCCCCGCTGCCCGCGGCGCCGCCCCCGGCTCCCGCCGTTCCTGCCGTGGCGCCCGCGCCACAGTTGCTGGGACTGCAGGGATAGACGGCGTCGTCCCCCGGGCGAAGCCTGGCGCCCGGGGGACGACGGCCCATCACCGGCACCGTATTCTGAAGCCCATGTTCGTCGCTGCCGTGTTGAGTCTGTGCGCGGCCGCGGGGACCGCGGCGCTGGGCGCATGGTCGCTGACGCGTCGCCCGTCCACCGATTACGTCCAGCAGGTGCTGCGCGCCGTGGCGCCCACCCAGTTGGCCGCCGCCGTGATGCTGGGCGCCGGCGCCGTGGTGGCCCTGACGGCGACCGCCCCGCTGTCGGTGGTGATCCTGGTGGTCTGTGTGGCCGGCGCGATCGGCACCGTCGCGGCAGGGTGCTGGCAGGCCGCGACCGCCGTCGCGCGGCGCAACGCGCAGCAGGCCGCGGTGGCCGGGGGTGGCTGCGGCAGCGGCGGTGGCAGCGGATGCGGGACGTGCACGCTGTCCTGCGACCGCTAGAGCACCCGAGAGGCTAGTTGCGCGACAGGTCGATCGGGTGGGTCGCCAGCAGCGACAGCGGCAGCGGCTGCCGGCGCAGGATCCGGGCCCACAGATCCACCTTCGGCTCGGACAGAACATCAGAGGGCAACGCCGACAACACAATCCAGTCGTCGCGCTCGATCTCGCCCTCAAGCTGGCCGATGGTCCAGCCCGAGTAACCGGCGAAGATCCGCACCCCCTCGACCATCGGTGCGATCGAGTCGGGATCCGCGTCGAGGTCGACCATCGCCACCCGGCCCTGCACATGCCGCAGTCCGGGCGCCGCACTCGGGTCGACGCCCACGCGCACCGTCGCCAGGCACAGTGCGGCGTCCCGCTTGACCGGGCCTCCGATGAACATCGTCTTGGGTTTGGTCGCGAGCTTGGCCCACTGCGGCAGCACGTTGTAAACCGCGGTCTCGCTGGCCCGGTTCAGCACCACGCCCAGGGTGCCGCCGTCGTTGTGCTCGACCACGTAGATCACGCTGCGCCGGAAGGTGGGCTCCAGCAGATCGGTGTTGGCCAACAGCAGTGTGCCCGCGCGAACCCGGTGTGCCGCAGGTGCGACGAAGTCCTCCGGATCCTCGGGTTGCGCCATTCGACCATCATGTCACCACGGCCGCGTGATGGTGGCAGACCAGCGCACCGCATCTCGATATTTGTACTGTGGTCGGGTTGCCCTCAGATTCCGCTTCAGCCCGCCAACAGGACGTGACATCCGTGCCCGACGACCGTGCCGCCCGGACGTTGTGGCGTACGGTGCGGACCCTGCCCGAGTTCCGCAGACTGCTCGAGCTGCGCGCGGTGAGCCAGTTCGGTGACGGCCTGTTCCAGGCCGGGATCGCGGGGGCGATTCTGTTCAACCCTGAGCGTGAGGCCGAGCCGTGGGCGATCGCGGCCGCGTTCGCGGTGCTGTTCCTGCCGTACTCGCTGCTCGGCCCGTTTGCCGGCGCGCTGCTCGACCGCTGGGACCGCCGGCTGGTGCTCATCGGCGCCAACCTGGGCCGGCTGGTGGTGGTGCTCGGCGTCGGGACGCTGCTGGCCGCCGGCCGCTCCGACATCCCGATCCTGTTGAGCGCGTTGCTGGCCAACGGTTTCACCCGCTTCGTGTCCTCAGGGCTGAGCGCGGCGCTGCCGCACGTGGTGCCCCGCGAGCAGGTGATCGCGATGAACTCCGTGGCGACCGCGACTTCGTCGGTGGCCGCATTCGCGGGCGCGATTTTCATGCTGTTGCCGCGCTGGTGGTTCGGAGCCGGCGATGTGGGCGCGTCGATCATCATCTTTCTGGTCGCCGTGCCGGTCGGGGTGGCGCTGTGGCTGTCGATGCGGTTCCCGCCCCGGCTGCTGGGGCCCGACGACAGCGTGCGCGCGGTGCACGGCTCGGTGCTCTACGCGGTGGCCACCGGCTGGCTGCACGGCGCCCGCACCGTCGCGGCCGTCCCGTCGGTCGCGGCGACGCTGTCGGGGCTGGCCGCGCACCGCATGGTGTTCGGCATCAACACGCTGCTGGTGCTCGTGATGGTGCGCCACACGGACGCGACCACGGTGGCCGGCTTCGGCACCACGGTTCTGTTCGTCACGGCCGGGGGCGCCGGGCAGTTCCTCGCCACGATCCTCACGCCCGCGCTGGTGCGCAAGTGGGGGCGCTACGCCACCCCGAACGGCGCGCTGGCCTTCGCCGCGGCCGTTCAGCTGGTCGGCGCCACGCTGCATCTGCCGGTGATGATCGTGTGCGGCTTTCTGCTGGGTGCGGCGGGCCAGGTGGTCAAGCTGTGCGCGGACACCGCGATGCAGATCGACGTCGACGACGCGCTGCGCGGTCACCTGTTCGCGGTGCAGGACTCGTTGTTCTGGGTGGCGTTCATCGTCGCGATCACGGGGGCGGCGTTGGTGATCCCACCCGGCGGGCGTTCGGTAGGACTGGCTCTGGCCGGGGTGGCCCTCTATCTGGTAGGGCTGGCCCTGCACGCGACCACCGGTCGGCGCGGGCGGCTGCCCGGCTAGACATCCCAGGACCGTAGGTTGTCAAGCGGCTTGGGTATCTGGGGTGGGCTGGCGGTGTGCCCAGGCTTTGTGTTCGTCGTAGGCGGTGTGGTGGCGCAGGCAGCCGTGCAGGATGCCGACG
>NZ_JBQQCF010000049.1:0-38308 GCF_052245755.1 Mycobacterium sp. 4D054 | reverse complement strand
TCTTCACCTGCGAAGTGCCTTCCCGTCAGGGTTTTTGAACCGTAGAGAAGTCCAATTATTCCTTGCAGGACAGGCACTTTCGCTTATCTACACACCCCCACAGTCAACATTCCACGAAAAATCCGGGTTAGCTACTGCGCTGACTTGTGCCAGGTGATGGCGTATCTCCATAGCGGGAGGCGACGCCACTCCATGCCGGGTAGCACCGCCGCCGCGATCTTTTTGACCTCGCCGTAGGTATGCGGGAACTGCATCTGCACCGGAGCGTTGTGCTGCCAAAACCCGCGCGTGCGTGAAAGAACCTGGTGTTGCAGGACGCCGACTGCATCACTGACGTAATCGGGCAGAGTGGAGCTGCGGGCGCAGCCGATCACCACAAGTGTGCCGTCGGTTGCAGTGATGTCAGCGAGGCGCTGCAGGCCGGCCGCCAAGTCGGGAAAGTGGTGGACGGTAGCGACTGCGGCGACCAGGTCATAGTGCTCAGCGGGCAGGGCCGAGGTGAGTGCGTCGCCGGTGATCCAGGTGACGTTGGTGGAGGTACTGGATCGAGCCAGGTTGATGATGTCGGCGTCGGAATCAATGCCGGTGACGTCGGGAATCTTCTCGGCAAGCCGGATGGCCAACAAACCGTCGCCAGTGCCGACGTCCACAGCGGTGCGAGCGGTGGATGACGCGGCGTCGATGACGATGTCGTAGTAGTGGATGTTGTGGTTCCACCGATCCTGGTTCTTGCTCACCTGACCACTCTGGCATGTGGCTTTGACCGCGGATTCGGGAGTCGGTTGATCGCGAATTTCGGAGTCGGTGGTGTCGCAGTGAAGTCGTTGACTGTGAATCGGGGAGTCACCAGCCGTGCACCTGTTCTTGATGTAGTCCGGGCTGCGGCCCTGGCCAGAGGACTTCGGCCAACCGTGCAGTGGTTGGCAAGCAGCTGCTGAGGCATTCACCGCCCGCCCCCATGAGCCGTTTTTGCCGACGACACCCCCGCGACGTCGCGCCGCTGATTCAGTCAGGCCGCCTCAGGTCGCCAAAGGTCTCGTCGAACAGGTCGAGCACCGCACGCCATGCGCGCGGAGTGTGGGCCGGGTGATACCCAACGCCGGGCACGGTGGCCGCGGTGTGAGTGGTCCCCGCGGCGGGCGACCCGTCAGGGTTCGTAGGCCGGGCCCAGAATGCGTGCTTGGCTCCGCCGTAGACATTGACGCGCCAGTCGACCCCGGCGTCTTGGAGCCCGTAGCCAAACGCCAGGACCTGATCGGGCGTGCACAGCGGGTCTTCGGAGCCAGTGCACAGAAGGAAGGTGCCGGTCACGTTGGTCCAATCCTTTTCGCTGACATCTGACAGACCGGGATGCACGGCGGCAACAGCCTTGAATGGCACACCGGCACTGGCGAGTTCGAGCACGATGCTGCCGCCGGCACCATAGCCGAGGGCGGCGAGCCTGTCAGGAGTGACACCCGGCTCCGTGAGGAGGACATCGAGCGCGGCGCGCCCGATAGCCTGCATCCTCTCCGCATCGGCGATCAAGGGCATGACCCGGGCCAACATCGCGTCCGGCCTGCCGAAGTACACCTGGCCACCGTGGTAATCCATCGCCAAGGCCACATAACCGTGGGCGGCCAGATCGTCGGCGCGGCGCCGTTGATAATCGTCGAGACCGATCCCGTCGTGGCCGATAAGCACGGCCGGCCACGGCCCCTCGCGGATCGGCCGCGCCAAGTGGGCGACCATTGTCAGACCGTCCACGTCGTAGCGGGCTTCGCGCGTCGCGATCATCACCCCACGCTATCGAAACAGCTGCCGTTGCCTCGCCGTCGTTCGCTTTCGGCCGAAGTTGCCAGTAAGTACCAACACGATCCGCATTTGCCAGACCACACCATCGAGCCGGAGTACGCGGGCCGACCCACAACAGGAGCTGCCCCGACCATCGGTTCGAAATGACTCCAGGATTCGTGAGCAATCTCGCTCACCATGAGCCCTCACCGACTCCGAAATTCGCGATCAACCGACTCCCGAATCCGCAGTCAAAATCAGGCATGGCATCAACGACGCTAACGACCAGCGAACCTCTTGTATCAGATGAAATGAGAAAGCTGACCCGTCGGATTCTCACCCGAACTGATACACCGCAGTTCAGGACGCCGTCCATACATCAGGTCAGATGAGAACGGACATGGGCCTCCAAGATCGGGATGGAGTTGATCAGCACTGTCGGGTTCGGGATGGAGACGACTGCCTGATCAAGATGAGCGAGGGCTGTATTGGCACCGATGGCAGCCTTCAAGACCGCGCGTGTCTCAAGAGTGTCGACGCCGGGGGGGCGGGGGAGGTCGTTGAACGGCTTGTCCGGTTTCCAGGCGCTCACCGCTTCACGATCCCAGAATCGAACATACATGTAAAGAAAACGTTCAAATTTTTACATGTCCCGGACTTATGTGAACCGGCTTTGCATGTGGATTCTGATAGCGAATCGCTCAGATTTGTGACGGAAACCAGCCAACGGCATCGCCCACCCTCGATAGGAACGCGATGACGGCGCTGGCGATAGCAGCACCGTCCGCGGCAGTCATGCGTTGGTCGACGGAGAGACTCCTGGCAGCTTGCCCGGCGCGGCCTTAACGACGAGCGCATAAGCCAATGCCAGGTCATCGAGCTGGCTGGCAGAAGCTGTCGCCGCCTTCGCCTCAATCGTCTGCAGCAACGCCCTCGCTGTCTCCTCACGCAGCTGCTTGATGTCGACTGCCTGCGAATCCATCATTTGTCCTGTTCTCCTGACTGGCTATGCCCGGGTGGTGCTGGCCTCAGCGTGGCCACACTTTGGCCTCAGTTTGGGTTCAAATCCCTCCGCCACCGCCACACCTCTCCTGCGTACGCGGGTAGAGGCTGTCAAACATCCGCTGCTGCGTCCGAATTTTCGGGTACGCGGTCTCGGCAGGGAGACTTACCCTTCGCCGCCGAGTTCGGTCTGGTCCCGCTCGTTCTCGGCGGTGTCCTGGGCCATCGCCGACTCGTCGAGCCACTTCTGAACATCGCCGCCGAGGCGGTCCGCCGACAGTTCGGCGAAGTCGAGAGCCTGCACCGCCATCGCGGCCAACACCTTCATGGCCCGTCCGCTGTGGTGGATCTCCGCCATCAGCGCGCTGAGCGCTTCATTGTCTTCGGCGTGCAACCTCGACAGGTAGTTGCGGGCATCCGCGAACTCGCGGTCAAGGTGCGCCAACTTCCTTCGGAACTCGTCGGGTGAAGGCAGGTCGGCGGGTGTGTGCCTCATCGGATTCTTCTCTCGGTGCCGGGCTCAGGCCCCAGCCACCATTAGAACGCGCGTCGCGCGTCAGGAGTTGGCTTTGAACCACGGTGAATTCACCACGCCGTGAGCAGTCAGCCCTGCCATCCGCACTGATGACAGGGCCGACTGCTCATGCGAGTCAGTTCTTGAACGCGTCTTTGACCTTCTCGCCGGCGTCCTTGAGGCTGGACTTGGCCTGGTCGAGCTTGCCCTCGTTCTCGGTGTCCTTGTCGCCGGTCAGCTTGCCGACGCCCTCCTTGGCCTTCCCGCCGAGGTCTTCGATCTTGTTGCTTGCCTTGTCGTCGGCACCCATGTGCATCCCTTTCCGCCGTACATCAAGGCTCGGATCCGAGCCATGCGGGCGGGGTACCTTCGCGCCGCGAGTTCGAAACCCTCGGGACGGGACGTGTCACCCGTCGCGGTGTGTCCCGCATGGCAGGGTGTCGGCATGCCCGAGGAACTGACCGCCGAAGAGGCCGCCGCCCGGCTCACGCCCGCCGACACCCTCGGTCTGCCGCTGGGACCGGGCCAGCCTCCGGCGTTCCTGCGCGCGCTCGGCGCCCGCACGGACTGGAGGGATCTGCGGGTCTACGGTGCGCTGCTGGCCGTCGGAACCGACCTGTTCGGCCGGGCCGGTGTGCACTATCTGTCCGGTTTCTACGGCCCGCTGGAACGGGTGCTGCGGGATTCCGGCGCTGACATCGACTTCACCCCGGCCGACTTCCGCCGGTTCGGGCAGCTGATGGAACGGCAGTCGCCGCGCGTGATGACCACAGTCGCCGCACCGCCGGACACCGACGGCTGGTGCTCGCTGTCGCTGCACGCCGGCGGAACCGAGACCGAGCTGCGCCGCGCCGGCGCCGACCCGGACCGACTGCTCGTCGTCGAGGTTTCGCAGGCCTACCCCCAGACGTTCGGCCACGGCGAGCATCGGCACGCACTGCACGTCGACGACATCGACATCCTGGTGCGGTCGACCGAGGCGCCGCTGGCGTTGCCGAGTCCGCCGCCCACCGACACCGACACCGCAATCGCTCGTCACGCTGTCACCTTCATCCCGCCCGGTGCCACGTTGCAGACCGGGATCGGTTCCATCCCAAGCCAAATCGCGGCGCTACTGGCCCAGGGCGAGGGCGGAGACTACGGCCTGCACAGCGAGATGTTCACCGACGGCTGCATGCAGTTGCACCTGGCCGGCAAGGTCACCAACACCGCCAAGGGACGATTCGACGGAGTCAGTGTGACGACGTTCGCGTTCGGTTCCGAGGAGCTCTACGCGTGGTTGGACGGCAACCCCGAGGTCGCGTTCCTTCCGGTGGAGATCGTCAACTCGCCCGAGGTGATCGGGGCCAACCATCACATGATCTCGATCAACGGGGCGCTGGCGGTCGACATCCACGGCCAGGTGGTCGCCGACACGATCGGCGGCGACCAGTTCAGCGGTATCGGCGGGGCCGAGGATTTCGTCGCCGGCGCCGGTCTGGAGCTGACCGACCGTTCGCTGATCTGCCTGCCCTCGACGTTCGACGACGGCGGCCGGCTGCAGTCCCGGATCGTGCCACAGTTCGACGCCGGCGCGATCATCACCACGCCGCGCCATCACGTCGACGTCATCGTCACCGAGTACGGCGCCGCCGAGTTGGAAGGCAAGACCGTTCAGCAGCGCGGGCACGCACTCGCGGCGATCGCACATCCGCTGTTCCGCGACGAACTGCTCGCCGCGGCCGACCGTGCCGCCCGGCGCCGGGGCTGAGACGAGCTTCCCAGGGCGACCTCAATCGGGGACCCACTCCAGCAGATCACCGGGCTGGCAGTCGAGAACTCGGCACATCGCCTCCAGCGTGCTGAAGCGGACCGCCTTCGCGCGACCGTTCTTCAGCACCGCCACGTTGGCCGGCGTGAGGCCGATCCGTGTGGCGAATTCACCGACGCTCATCTTGTGCCGGGCCAGCTGGACATCGATGCGCACGACGATGGCCATTCAGATGACCGCGTCCATGTCGGTGCGCAGAGCAGTCGCCTGTCGAAGCAACGCCCGCATCACCACCAGCAGCAGGCCGACTACCGCGCCACCGGTCAGTGACAGGAGCATCAACAGCGGCAGCCCGGGATCGTCGGCCTGGAACCCGATGTAGACAAACAGCGCCAGAAACACCGTCCACCCGACCGCGATCGCGCCGAGGATGGCGTTCACCCAGATCATCGACACCGACCGGAAGATCTGGTGTCTGCTGACCAGCGTGAGCAACTTCCACGTGCAGACCAGAACGACCTGCGCACAGAGCACGAGGAACACCGACACCGCCGTGAGCGGCCACCGCAGGTACGCCCGGTCCGGCGACTCCGCTGCCATATGTGCGAATTGCCCTGGCAGCGACATCGTCTGCAGCAACAGCAAGATCGCGAACAGCGCGAGCAGGAAGATTCGCAGCAAGGGAACTACTCGACGGACGGCGGGCATACAGCGAATATCGCGAGAAAACTATCGAAAGTCAATAGGCGTGGCAGGCGCGGCCATACCCATCTAGACCGGCGCGGCCACCTCGGCCGGTGCGGGCTCGACGGTCACCTTGATCGCCTCACCGTTTTTGACAATCTGGAACGCGTCGAGAACGTCGTCCAGGGGGATGTGCCGGGTGATGAGGTCCTTCACCGGCACCTGACCGGTCGAGATGTACTCCAGTGCCCGCTTGTTGTGCTCGGGTGCCGAACCGTTCGCGCCGTGGATGTGAAGTTGGCGGTAGTGCACGACGTTCGAGTCGCAGGTGATGGTCGGGTCGGTCTTGGGCAGCCCCCCGAAGAACGAGATGCGGCCGTTACGCGCTGCCATCGAAATCGCTTGCTCCTGAGCGATATTGGCGGCCGTGGCGGTGATCACGACGTCGGCGCCGCGTCCGCCGGTGAGCTCCATGACCTTCTCGACGACGTCGACCTCGGCGGCGTTGATCACACCGTCGGGGTTCACGGCGTCGGCCGACATCTTCAGCCGTGCGTCGTTGACGTCGACGAGATAGATCGGCCCGCACTTGTGCACGCCGCGTGCGATGCGGATGTGCATGCAGCCGATCGGGCCCGCACCGAACACCACGACGGTGTCGCCCTCCTCGATGCCGAGCAGCTCCTGGGCGTTGATCGCGCACGCGAACGGCTCGGCCGCCGACGCCTCGTCGAAGCCGACGTTGTCCGGAATCCGGTTCAGCCCATCGACTTTGAGTACCTGCCGGGGCACGATCATGTATTCGGCGAAGCCGCCGTCGTACTGGTAGCCCATCGAGGTCTGGTTCTGGCACACCGCCATCCAGCCTTTACGGCACTCGTGGCACTCTCCGCACGGCACCGCGGCGATCACCTGCACGCGGTCGCCGGCCTGCCAATTGCTGCCGTACGTCGCGTTCACGTTGGCGCCGACCTCGACGATCTCGCCGGCAATCTCGTGCCCGATGGTCCGCGGCGGCGTCAGGTTCTGGTGGCCGTTGTAGAAGATCTTCACGTCGGTGCCGCAGGTGGAGCAGTTGCGCACGCGCAGCTTCACCTCGTCGGGTCCGCAGACCGGCTCCGGGACATCCTCGAGCCGGACGTCCTCGGGGGCGTAGAAGCGCAGAGCCTTCATGGTGCAGTCCTCTCGACGGGTGTGCTCTCCAGCACTCTATCCGCCATCCGGGCATAAAACCACCAAAATCACTGACCGATTTTGACCGAATGCTTGCATTAATGCCCGTTTATGCGGTGTACTGGGGTTATGTGACCGGCATCACCCGGCCGCCATCTGCCAATCGGAGGATTTGATGTCACACGCAACAATCGAGGACACGGCCCCGCGGACCGGCGTGCGGGTGCACGTGCAGAAGTTGGGCACCGCGCTGTCGAACATGGTCATGCCCAATATCGCGGCGTTCATCGCGTGGGGTCTGATCACCGCGCTTTTCATCGAGCAGGGCTGGCTGCAGGGCATCTTCGACGAGTTGAAGAACCCGGACGGCTGGGTCGCCAAGATCGGCGGGTGGGGCGCCTACGACGGCGCCGGAATCGTCGGCCCGATGATCACCTACCTGCTGCCGATCCTGATCGGCTACACCGGTGGTCGGATGATCCACGGCAACCGCGGCGCCGTGGTCGGGGCGATCGCCACGATCGGCGTGGTCACCGGCGCCGACGTCCCGATGTTCCTCGGCGCGATGATCATGGGCCCGCTCGGCGGCTGGTGCATGAAGAAGCTCGACGCGCTGTGGGAGGGCAAGATCCGCCCCGGATTCGAGATGCTGATCGACAACTTCTCCGCCGGCATCCTTGGGATGATCCTGGCCATAGTCGGCTTTTTCGGTATCGGGCCGATCGTGTCGGCTTTCACCCGCGCCGCGGGCAATGCCGTCGACTTCCTGGTCGACAACGATCTGCTGCCGCTGACGTCCATCCTGATCGAACCGGCCAAGGTGCTGTTCCTCAACAACGCGATCAATCACGGCGTGCTGACGCCGCTGGGCACCACGCAGGCACTCGAAACCGGCAAGTCGATCCTGTTCCTGCTGGAGGCCAACCCCGGCCCCGGGCTCGGACTTCTGTTGGCCTACATGGCGTTCGGCCGTGGAATCGCCCGCGCGTCGGCCCCGGGTGCGGCGATCATCCAGTTCTTCGGCGGGATCCACGAGATCTACTTCCCGTACGTGCTGATGAAGCCGAAGCTGATCATCGCCACCATCCTCGGCGGCATGACGGGTGTGTTCATCAACGTGCTCTTCGGCTCGGGCCTGCGGGCCCCCGCCGCGCCCGGGTCCATCATCGCGGTCTACGCCCAAACCGCCAGCGGCAGCTTCCTCGGCGTCACGCTGTCGGTGTTCGGTGCGGCGGCGGTATCCTTCGCGGTCGCGGCGCTGCTGCTCAAGACCGACCGGGCCACCGACGAGCCGGACCTCGCCGCGGCCACCGCCGAGATGGAGTCGATGAAGGGCAAGAAGTCGAGCGTGGCCGGCGCTCTGGTGGGCCCCGGCGGCGGCCCGACCGGACCCATCCGGCGCATCGTGTTCGCCTGCGACGCCGGCATGGGTTCGTCGGCGATGGGAGCGTCGGTGCTGCGCAAGAAGATTCAGCAGGCCGGCTTCAGTGACGTCAAGGTCACCAACGCCGCGATCTCGAACCTGACCGACGACTACGACCTGGTGGTCTCCCACCGCGACCTGACCGCACGCGCCCGCCAGCGCACCGGGTCCGCCGTCCACGTCTCGGTCGAGGACTTCATGGGCAGTCCGCGTTACGACGAGATCGTCGAACAGCTCAAGCAAACCAACGACGACGGCGGCCCGGCGCCCGCCCCCGCGGCTGGGGTCGCCGAGGCCGAGGCGGCCGACGCGGAAGGCGCTGGCGAGGACGTTCTGCCGTTGTCGTCGATCGTGCTGAACGGTTCGGCGACGACGGCCGTCGAGGCGATCAACGAAGCCGGTGAGCTGCTGGTCGCTGCGGGCGCGGTGGAACGGGCCTACATCGACGCGATGCACGAGCGCGAATCCTCGGTGTCCACCTTCATGGGCAACGGGCTGGCCATCCCGCACGGCACCAACGAGGCCAAGGACACCATCCGGCGTACAGGGCTGTCGTTCGTGCGGTACTCCGAGCCGATCGACTGGAACGGCAAGCCCGCGGAGTTCGTCGTCGGGATCGCCGGAGCCGGTAAGGACCACATGGCGCTGTTGACCAAGATCGCGCAGGTGTTCCTCAAACCCGACGAGGTCGCCCGGCTGCGGCAGGCCACCACAGTCGAGGAGGTCAAGGCCATCGTGTTGGCCGCCGACAAGTAGTGTGACGCAGGTGGATTCCGAGACCCGCCAGAGCCGGATCGTCGAATTCGCCCGCACCCGTGGGAGGGTCGACGTCGCCTCGCTCGCCGACGAACTGGACGTCGCGAGCGAGACGATCCGCCGCGATCTGAAGGTTCTGGCGGGCCGCCGCCTGCTCAAGCGGGTGCACGGCGGGGCGGTGCCGTTGGAGACGGCCGCGTTCGAATCCGGTGTCGAGTACCGCAGCCAGGTCGACCTGGCCCAGAAGCACCGGATCGCGGCGGCGGCGACCGAACTGCTGCACGGTGCCGAAACCGTGTATCTCGACGAGGGTTTCACGCCGCGGCTGATCGCCGAACGGCTGGCCGAACAAGAGCTGACCGTGGTGACGTCATCGCTGCTGGCCGCCGAGGCGCTCGCACACAGCCGCAGCGTCACGGTGTTGCTGCTCGGCGGCCGGATGCGGGGGCGGACGCTGGCCACCGTCGATCACTGGGCGGTCGACATGCTCGGCAGTCTGGTCATCGATGTGGCTTACCTTGGCACCAACGGTATTTCGCCGGAACACGGGCTGACCACCCCTGACCCGGCGGTCGCCGCGGTGAAGGGGACCGCGGTGCAGGTGTCCCGCCGACCCGTCCTGGTCGCGGCGCACTCGAAGTTCGGCGAGAGCAGCTTCTGCCGATTCGCCCGGATCGGCGATTTCGAGGCGATCGTGACCGGCCGGGAACTCGGAGCCGACGAGGCGCGCCGCTACGAAGCCCTCGGCCCCGTCGTCATACGAGCCTGACGACCTGCTCGTGCAGCGCCTCACCGAGCGTCAGATTGTTCTGCTCGGTGAAATGGACGCCGTCTTCCCCGTCGGTCGAGATCACCGAACCGGCATCGAAGAACGGCACTTTCACGAATGACGCCATCGCGCGGTACACCTTGGCCAGCTGGGCGGATTTCTCCTGGCTGCCCTCGAAGATCAGCTGAAACCACGGGTGCGGGGTCAGCGCCAGCGCTGGTGGCGCCACCACCAGCACCTTGGGCGCCGGATAGCCGGTGCCGACCCCGCCGGCGCTGGTGAGAACCTGGGTCACCAGCACCGACATACCCAGGGCGATGTCGAGTGGAGTGCGGTGGAAATACGCCTTGGTGTCGTTGGTGCCCAGCATCAAAATCACCAGGTCCAACGGGAGATGACCGGCCAGGCAGGACGGCAGGTACTTCGCACCGTTGAGGCGTGGGTCGGTCGGATCGTCTGCGTTGGTGGTGCGCGCCGACAGACCCTCTTCGATCACCTCGACGCCGGCGCCCAACCGGTCGGCCAGCACCCCGGTCCAGCGCGTGTCCCGCGGGTACCGTTCGGTGGGCATTCCGTCGGCAACGGGCACCCACCCCCAGGTCAGCGAATCGCCATAGCAGAGGATTCTTTTCGGGGTCATGACACCACGTCAGTCCTCGATGATGCGATCGGCCTCCTCGTCGCCGGGCACCCGCCGTCTCTCGTCGTCGTCGACGACGGTGAAGAACGAGTCCCCGTCTTCGGGGGTTCCGTCGATCTGGCCGGCGGTGCGCCGGGCCGGCCGGTCCTGCGCCGAGGTCGCCGTCGTACCTTCGGGCCACACGTCGGGAACCTCGGCGGCCAGTTTCTCGTCGAGGGTTTCGTCGACCTCGGCCTCGATCCACCGGTCGGGCGGATCGACGACGATGTCACCGTCGTCGTTGCGCACCTCGTCGGAGTCCAGCGATTCGCTCGGGCTCAGCGTGTCGTCGGGTCCGGGTTCGTCGTAATCGCCATCCATACCGACGAGTGTGCCCGGTCTCGAGCCCCCTCAACCGAGTCTCGCGCGGGCCCCGTCCAGCACCCATTCGATGTCGGCCCAGGTGCGCCGCACGATCTCGGCCGCCGGCGCCAGCCCGGTGATCCGCGACGACACCTGCCCGGTGTTGGCGACGCTGGCCTCCAGGTCGCCGCCGAAATACAGGTCGGTGATGCGGCCGAGAAGCCGTGCGTCGGCCGGGTGCTCGTCGATGCGGGCGGCCAGACCGGTGCGCAGCACCCGCATCGTCGGATTGCCGGGAACGTCGAGCAGCACCGTCCCGGAGTCGTCGGCCGCGACGATCGCGTCCTTGAAGTTGGTGTGCACCGCGGCCTCGACGCTGGCCAGCATGCGGGTGCCCATCTGCACCCCCTCGGCGCCGAGTACCACCGCGGCCGCGCCGGAGCGTGCGTCGCACACACCGCCGGCGCAGATCAGCGGCAGCTGCACCCGTTCGGAGATCAGCGGCAGCAGCACCATCGTCGACGCCCCCAGCGCCGACTTGAAGCCGCCGCCCTCGACACCTTCGACGACCAGAGCGTCGACCCTCGCCTCGGCGGCCTTGAGCGCGCCTTTGAGCGATCCGACCACGTGCACCACGGTCATCCCGGCGTCGTGCAGGCGGTCGGTGAACAGGGCCGGGTCACCGGCGGAGGTGAACACGTGCCGCACCCCGGCGGCGACGAGCACCTCGACGATGGACGGATCCCGCTTCCAGCCCTGGATCATCAGGTTCGCGGCGACCGGGCGGTCGGTGAGGTCCCGGACGCGCCGCAGGTCTTCGCGACCCTCAGGGGTGAGCGTCTCGATCATCCCCAGACCGCCGCCCTCGGACACCGCGGCCGCCAGCTCCGCGCGGGCGATGTAGGTCATCGGGGCCTGCACGACGGGGAACTCGACGCCGAGCAGCTTCTGTATGCGATTGGTCACGACGCCGATCCTGCTGCTGGTCCCAGGTACCCGTCAGCCGTAGAACATCGTCCAGTAGTCGGCCGTCCAGGCACCGCCGTCGCACCTGAGGGGTACGCCGTCGGGACTCTGCGCCACCCCGGTGGCGTCCCCGCACACCGAACGCAGGGTGCGCACGCCGACCAGCGGCGGGGAGGACACCCACAGGCTCTTCGAGTTGCAGGCCAACGTGTTGCCCGACGCGTCGACTCCGAAGTTGTAGCGCGTCTTCTGCATACAGCGCTCACCGAGTCGCGCGTCGGGATCCACGAACGGGACACAGCCGGCGCCGTCGCAGGTGCTCGGCGTCGCCGAAGCGGTTCCGGCGACCGACAACGTCAACGGTGCGGCGAGAACACCACCGGCGATTGCCACCGCGGCCAACAGCTTCATGGCTACACCCTAAAAGGGGTGCGTGCGCCGCGGGCGGGCTTTGCCGGCATTGCCACCGCCGCAGGTGAAGACGCGTAAGCTCATGCCCATGAAATCGCTGGTCGGGGTGCTGTCGGCGGGTCTGCTGTCATCCGCCGCGCTGCTCTCGGCGCCGGCCGCCGGCGCCGACGTCGTCGCCTATCTGGTCAATGTGCACGTCCGGCCGGGCTACAACTTCCCCAACGCCGAGGCAGCGATCGGGTACGGGCAGACCATCTGTGACCGCGTCGCGGCCAAGATGGGCTACGCCGAACTCGTGAACCAGGTGAAAGCCGACTTCCACACCACGGACTACTACCAAGCGGGTTACCTGATCAACCAGGCCGTCAACGAGCTCTGCCCCGCACAGATCTGGCAGTTGCGGCAGTCGGCCGCCGGCTACACCGGGGTCTGACCTACGGGCAGGTCACCTCGATCTCGAACGGCTTGTTCACCGGCTGCATCGGGTTGGCCATGTCCACACCGGTGGCCGTGCCGGAGATCTTGTAGGTGTTGCCGTCCTTCTCCGCCTTGGCCTCGCCCTGGCCGGCGCCGCTCTGGTAGCCGAGGGTGACGCCGTTGACGTTGCCCAGACCGACCGAGACCACCGCGGGTTCGTCGCCGGTGCTGACCACCGCGCCGATGCCCGTGGTCGCATCCCCGATCGCGATGTTGGTGTTGCCGCCCATGTCCGAGCACACGACCGTGCCCTGGACTTCCTGGTCGGTGCCGTCGATGGTGACGGTGCTCTTGCCTTCGGCGGCCGCCGCCTGCGATGTCTCGCCCGAGGTCTCCGACTTGTCCGATCCGCAGCCCGACACACCGGCCATGACGATCGCTGCGCCGCCCACGGCAACGAGGATTTCGCGCTTCAACACGGTTCTCCTTTGTGTCATGTGATTCGCCGAGCGGCGGATCATCACGAGCAGTATGAACACAAAAGTCAACTCAACAAGCGATCTTTATCCGAAAGTTTCCTGAAGCACGGAAGCTGGGATTGCTGGTCTCGAAGCCCTCGGCGGTGCCCGAGATCTCATAGGTGCGCCCGGTCATGCCGACCGACGCCTCGCCGCCCAGGCCCTGGTTGTAGCTGCCGGTGAAGCCGCCGAGGTCGCGGATCCCGACCTCGCGGACCACCAGTTCGTCCTTGCTGGAGATCATCGCCGAGATGCCGGGAGCCTCCGGGTCGTCCGGGTCGCCGGTGTTCATGAGCAGCAGCGTCCCGGCCGGGTCACACTGCACGGCGTCGGTGGTTCCGGCGTCCTGGCCGTTGATCGTCACCTGTGCCGTGCCGGCGACCAGCGTCCCGGGTTCCGGCTGGTATTCGGGCGGTGACGACGAGCAGCCTGCCAGCGCCGGCACGGCCAGAAAGGTCACGCCGACGGCGGCGCCGAGACACCTGCGTGTGGGCACAGTGCAGAATCTACGGCGTGAGCGGCCCCTTTTCCCCCGATCCCTTCTTTTCGGTGAACGCGGAACTCCCCGGCCGGCTCGGCCGCACCGGCACCATCCGAACCCCCCACGGTGACATCCAGACGCCGGCGTTCATCGCGGTCGGCACCCAGGCCACCGTCAAGGCCGTCCTGCCGGAAACAATGAAAGATCTTGGTGCTCAGGCCGTCCTGGCCAATGCCTATCATCTGTACCTGCAGCCGGGCCCCGATGTGGTCGACGAGGCCGGCGGACTCGGCGCGTTCATGAACTGGCCGGGGCCGACGTTCACCGACAGTGGCGGCTTCCAGGTGATGTCGCTGGGGGTGGGCTTCAAGAAGGTGCTCGCGATGGACACCGAGCGGCTGCAGGCCGACGACATCATCGCCGAGGGCAAGGAGCGGCTGGCGCACGTCGACGACGACGGTGTGACGTTCCGCTCGCATCTGAACGGGTCGACACATCGATTCACCCCGGAGGTGTCGATCGGCATCCAGCATCAGCTCGGCGCCGACATCATCTTCGCGTTCGACGAACTGACCACACTGGTCAACACCCGGGAGTACCAGGAGCGCTCGGTGCAACGCACCCACGAGTGGGCGGTGCGCTGCCTGGCCGAACACCGCCGGCTCTCGCAGGTGCGTGCGCACAAGCCGGCCCAGGCGCTGTTCGGTGTGGTGCAGGGCGCGCAGTACGAGGACCTGCGGCGCCAGGCCGCGCGCGGGCTGGCGCAGATCGTCGATGAGGACAGCCGGGGCTTTGACGGATACGGCATCGGGGGAGCGCTGGAGAAGCAGAACCTCGCGACGATCGTGGGATGGGTCAGCAGCGAACTGCCCGCCGACAAACCGCGCCACCTCCTCGGGATCAGCGAGCCCGATGACCTGTTCGCGGCGGTGGAGGCCGGCGCCGACACGTTCGACTGTGTGTCCCCGTCACGGGTGGCCCGCAACGCCGCGGTCTACTCGGCCGAGGGCCGCTTCAACATCACGGGTTCCCGGTACCGGCGCGACTTCACTCCGATCGACGCCGACTGCGACTGCTACACCTGCGCGCACTACACCCGCGCATACCTGCACCACCTGTTCAAGGCCAAGGAGATCCTGTCCGCGACGCTGTGCACGATCCACAACGAACGGTTCATCATCCGGCTGGTCGACCAGATTCGGGCCTCGATCCCCGAGGGCCGGTTCGACGATCTGCGTGAACACGTCCTCGGCCGCTACTACGCGAAGACCTGACGCACGTGGGCCTCACGAACGTGGGCCCTGTGCACGCAAATCCGCCGATCCGCGTACATAGGGCCCACGCTCGCGCAGCCTGACCTGCATCCTTTTGAACGTGTGCACAATAAGTGCATGACGACCGCCGCGGAGCCGCAGTCGCTGCTGCTGCAGATGCTCGCACCGGACCGCCGCGCCGACCCGTATCCCGTCTATGACCAGATCCGCGCGCACGGCCCGATACAGCTGCCGGACAACAACCTCACGGTGTTCTCGTCCTACGCCGACTGTGACGAGGTGTTGCGTCACCCGGATTCGGCGAGCGACCGGCTGAAGTCCACCGTCGCGCAGCGCGCCATCGCCGACGGCGCCGAGGCGCGGCCGTTCGGCCCGCCCGGGTTCCTGTTCCTCGACCCGCCCGACCACACCCGACTGCGCCGGCTGGTGAGCAAGGCGTTCGTGCCGAAGGTGGTCAGGGCACTCGAACCCGAAATCGTGGCCCTCGTCGACGGGTTGCTCGGCGACGCGGACCCGACCTCGGCCCCGTTCGACGCGATTGCCGGTCTGGCCTACCCGCTTCCGGTTGCAGTGATCTGCCGGCTGCTCGGCGTCCCGCTGGAGGACGAGCCGGAGTTCAGCGCGGCCTCGGCGCTGCTCGCGCAGTCGCTGGATCCGTTCATCACGGTGACCGGCGCGGCCGGTGACGGCTTCGAGGAACGCATGCGGGCGGGCCGCTGGCTGCGGGATTACCTGCGCCAGCTCATTTCCCGGCGGCGCCG
Source organism: Mycobacterium sp. 4D054 (assembly GCF_052245755.1). Lineage (NCBI taxonomy): Bacteria > Bacillati > Actinomycetota > Actinomycetes > Mycobacteriales > Mycobacteriaceae > Mycobacterium > Mycobacterium sp. 4D054. The sequence continues at coordinate 22,654 of NZ_JBQQCF010000049.1, read as the reverse complement.
TGACCCGGGCGAGGACCTGATGTCGGGGTTGATCCACGTCGAGGAGTCCGGAGATCAGCTGACCGAGGACGAGATCGTCGCCACCTGCAACCTGCTGCTGGTGGCCGGACACGAGACGACGGTCAACCTGATCGCCAACGCGATCCTGGCGCTGCTGCGTACCGACGGGCAGTGGGCGGGGTTGGCCGCCGATCCGGGACGCGCCGGTGCCGTCATCGAGGAGACGCTGCGCTACGACCCGCCGGTGCAGCTGGTGGGCCGGATCGCCGGAGACGACATGACGATTCGGGGCGAGCGAAGCGACGAGGGAAATATTGCAGGGGATGTCACGATCCCCAAGGGCGACAACATGTTGCTGTTGACCGCGGCCGCGCACCGCGACCCGGACTTCGTCGAGCGGCCCGACGAGTTCGATCCCGACCGGCCGGTGATCCGCCATCTCGGATTCGGCAAGGGCCCGCATTTCTGCATCGGCGCGCCGCTGGCCCGGTTGGAAGCCACCGTCGCCTTGACTGCGCTGACGTCGCGCTTCCCGGACTCGGCGCTGGCCGAGGAACCGGTCTACAAGCCGAACGTCACACTGCGGGGCATGTCCGCACTTTCGATCGCGTTGGCGTAGAGGCTATTCCGTCAGCGCCGCGATGACCTCCGCGGCCGCGCGTTCGCCTGCTTCGACCGCGCCCTCCATGTACGCGCTCCACTCGGTGGCGGTGTCGGTGGAAGCCCAGTGGATCGCGCCGATGGGCGCGGTCAGCGCCGGTCCGTAGGTGGTCCACACCAGGGGCCCGCAGTTGGCGTTGTAGCAGCCGCGCGTCCACTGCCGGTCCGCCCACTCGCCGTCGATGTAATGGTCGGGACGGGCTGCGCGAGAACCGAAATGGCGCACCAGTTCGGCGGTCAGTGCCGCGCGTCGCTCCTCCACTGACCAGTGCCCGTGGGTGCGGGCCTGCTCCCCTTCGAGGAACAGCAGGATCACCCCGCGGTCGTCTCCCTCGATGCAGGTGTCGTTGGACATCCGGGCCGGACCGACGTCGGAGATGAGCTGGCCGTTGAGCCCGTCGGCGCGCCAGAACGGCTCGTCGTACACGAAAAACGCCTTCATCGCCGACGAGTTGGGCATCCGCTGGGTCAACTGGTCGCGGTAGCCCGACAGCGGCGGGTCGTACATGATCCGGCCGGCCAGCATCGGCGACACCGCGACGATCACCCGGCGGCCGCGCGCCACCTGTCCGCCGCGGCAGTGCACGGTGACGTGGTCGGCGCCGTGCTCGATGAGCTGCACCGGCGCGTCGAGCACCAGATGCGCGGTCAGCATCGCCGCCAGTCGCTTCGGGATCTCCGCGGTGCCGCCGACGAACCGGGTGGTCTGCGCGCCGCCCTCGGACTCGGCGAACAGCTCCGAGGTCACCCCGCACGTCTGGATGGTGAAGAGCAGATGCAGGAACGACACCTCGACGGTCGGCACGGCCAGGATCCCGACGGTGCAGATCTCCAGCAGGGTGCGGGCCACCGGGGACAGACCCTGCGCGTCGTACCAGGCGCCCGCGGTCACGGCGTCCCACTCGGCCGCATGCGCAGCCGCCCACGGTGCGGCCGGGTCCACCTCGGCGGCCAGCTCGTCGAGCGTGCGCAGCACCTTCTCCAGCTCGGCGAGCTCGCCGGCGAACCGGTCGTGAAACGCGTTGCCGCGCAGCACACCTGTGCCGGCCAGCTCGTAGGTCGTCTCGCCGTCGTCGTACTGGGGATAGGTCTGCACTCCGAGTTCCGCGGCGAGCGCGAACATCCGATGGTGCGTGTCGCCGATCCACTGGGCCCCGAGGTCGATCGGCAGCCCGGCCAGGTCCTCGGTGAGGATGCGGCCCCCGACCCGGGTGTCGGCCTCCAGGATCAGCGGGGTCAGTCCTGCTCCCAGGACGGTGCGCGCGGCGATCAGTCCGGAGAGCCCTGCCCCGACGATGACGACGTCGGCCTCATGGCGTGCCATGCCCGACACTGTCTCACGGGAGACCTCACAGCGGGTTCAGGATGCGCTGCAGGAACTGCCGCGTTCGTTCCTCTTTCGGGTCACCGATCACCGCCGCGGGCGGCCCCTGCTCCAGGATCACGCCGCCGTCGGTGAACAGCACCTGATTGGAGACCTGGCGCGCGAACTGGATCTCGTGGGTCACGACCACCAGCGTCCAGCCCTCGACCGCGAGCTCCTTGATGACGCCGAGGACTTCACCGACGAGTTCGGGGTCCAGCGCCGACGTCGGCTCGTCGAACAGCACCACCTTCGGCTTCAGGGCCACCGCCCGGGCGATGCCGACGCGCTGCTGCTGGCCGCCCGACAGCTGGAAGGGGTACTGGTCGCGTTTATCCTTCAGCCCCACCTGGTCGAGCAGTTCGACGGCTTCGGCCTCGACCTCGTCGCGGGGCCGCTTCTGCGCGACGATCGGGCCCTCGGTGACGTTCTGCAGCACGGTCTTGTGGGGGAACAGGTTGTGCGACTGGAACACGAAGCCGCTCTGCGCACGGTAACGGCGCAGCTGGTCCCGGGGCGCCGGCTCGGCGAAGTCGATCTCGGTGTCGCCGACCCTGATCACCCCCGAGTCGGCGACGTCGAGCGCGTTGAGGGTGCGCAGCAACGTGGTCTTGCCCGAACCGGACGGGCCGATGATCGCGGTGGCCGTCCCGCGCGGCACCGTGAACGACACCCCTTTGAGGACTTCCAGTGCGCCGAAGGACTTCCGCACGTCCCGCGCGACGATCGTGTTCTCGGTCGTCATTTCGCCACGTACCTTTCCAGTCGGTGCTCGAACCGCGCCTGCCCGAACGAGAGCACCAGGCAGATCAACCAGTAGTAGACCGCGGCCGTGCCGTACAGCGCGAAGAACTCGAACGTGGGGGCGGCGATGATCTGTGCCTGGCGCAGCAGTTCGGTGACCAGGATGGTCGAGGCGAGGGACGTGTCCTTGACCAACGAGATCAATGTGTTCGACAGCGGTGGCACGGCGACCCGGGTGGCCTGCGGCAGGATGATCCGCCGCAGCGTGTCCACATAGTTCAGGCCGATCGTCTCAGCCGCTTCCCACTGGCCCTTCGGGATGCTCAGGATCGCCGAGCGGATGATCTCGGCCGCGTACCCGCCGACATTGAGGCTGAACGCGATCACCGCCGCCGGGAACGGGTCGATGCGGACGCCGAATTCGGGCAGTGCGAAGAACACGATGAACAGCTGCACCAGCAGCGGCGTTCCGCGGATCACCGAGATGTAGAACCGGGCCGCGTTGGACAGCAGTGCATTCGGGGACAGTCGGGCGAGCGCGACCGCGAGCGCGATCACCAGACCGATGGCGAAGCTGATGATCGTCAGCGGGATCGTCATCGTCAGCGCGGCCCTGGCCAGCGGCCACAGGTTGTCCAGCACGAGCTGCAGCGTCGAGCGGGGTTGCGCCTGGGGTGCGTCCGGACCGCCGGAGGCATTGGTTTTCAGGTACTTCTGGGAGATCTCGGCCAGTGTGCCGTCGGCCTTGAGCTCCTCGATCGCGCGGTTGAGGTCCGGCAGCAGGCCGCTGTTCTTGCGCGCGGCGAACCCCTGTTCGCTCTTCTCGCCCGTGGTGGCGGCGATCTTGACCGAGGTGTCGTTGGTCTCGGCGAGATAGGCGTAGATGGACAGGCTGTCGTTGACCACCACGTCGACCCGGCCCTGGCTGAGCAGGGCCATCGCCTGGGTCAGTCCCTCCACCGCTTCGATCTGCGCGCCGGCATCGCGGGCCACCTGGGCCCAGTTGCTGGTGATGCTCTGCGCGGCCCGCTTGCCTGACAGGTCGGCCAGCGAGGTGATCGAGTCGTCGTCGGCGCGGGTGACGATAACACCCTCGCCGATCGAGTACGGCTCGGACATGTCGTACTTCTGCTCACGCTCCGGGGTGATCGTCACCTGGTTGGCGACGACGTCGAACCTGCCGGCCTCCAGCGCGGCGAACATCGAATCCCAGGGCGTCTCGACGAATTCGACGTTCACGCCCAGCTTCTCGGCGACCGCGCGGGCGACGTCGACGTCGTAGCCGGTGAGCTGGCCGGTGACCGGATCGTGATAGCTGAACGGGGCGTACACCCCTTCGGTGCCGACCCGCAGCACGCCGCTGGATTCCACCGGGTTCCCGGAACCGGACGAGCCGCACGCCGCCAGCAGCACGGCGACCGCGGCCAGCGCCGCCAGCAGCAGCTTCTGTGTGGAGCGCATCGCCGGACCGTAGCAACCCGGCCGCGTCAGCTGAAGGGTTCTGCTCACCCCGGCCGGTATACCCACGGTGCGCGCGGCAACCGTTGCGGGTCGAACTCGTCGAGCATGCCGTCGACGGTGCGCGCCGAGTATCCGAGGGAGTCGGCGATCTGCGCGAGCGCGACGTCGACGCCGATCTCGGCCAGCGTCACCGCGCCGTCGCGTTTGGCCAGCCGGGCCCCGTCGGCGTTGAGCACCAGAGGTACGTGGGCGTACACCGGTTCCGGGTGGCCGAGCAGCCGTGCCAGGTACGCCTGGCGCGGTGACGACGCCAGCAGGTCGTCGCCGCGCACCACCTGGTCGATCCCGGATGCCGCATCGTCGACGACAACGGCCAGGTTGTAGGCCGTGACCCCGTCGCCGCGCCGCACGACGAAGTCGTCGACCAGGCCGGTGTAGTCACCGTGCAACACGTCGTGGACGGTGAAGGACGTGACGTCGGTGCACAGCCGCAGGGCGGGTGGTCGGCCGGTCTGCTGCCGCCGGTGTTCACGTTCGGCATCGGTGAGGTGGCGGCAGGTACCGGGGTAAGCGCCCTCGGGAGCGTGCGGCGCGCGCGGGGCCTGCGCGATGTCTCTTCTGCTGCAATAACATTCGAAGAGCAGTCCGCGCTCTTTCAGCGAGTCGACGACGGCGTCGTAGCGTGCGGCGTGCTCGGTCTGTCGGGTGGCCGGTCCGTCCCAGGTGATGCCGATCGCGGCGAGGTCGGCGAGCTGGCGGTCGGCGATGTCGGTGTGGGTGCGGTCGTCGAGGTCCTCGACGCGCATCAGGAACCGCCGCCCGGTCGACCGGGCGAACAGGCACGCCAGCACGGCGGTGCGGAGGTTGCCGATGTGCAGGTCCGCCGACGGGCTCGGCGCGAACCTGCCTGCGCCGGGGGTGCTGGTCACGGGCCCTACTCTGCCTCGCGAAACCGCCACCACGGTAGTCGCGGCACGCGAACCACTACCGTGACGGCGGTTTCGCGAAGCTCAGACCGCCTGACTCTGCAGGGTGACCGAGGCGGCGGCCACCGACGGTGCGCCCCCCACGCCGTGCCCCTGTGCGGTCACCGCGAGCCGGGTGCGGTCCCCGCGGAACAGGTCCCGGGAGAACTCGCACGGGGTGTCGTGCTGGTCGTAGGTGATCCGGGTGATCAGCAGCAGCGCCGACTTCGGCTTGATGCCGAGCAGGTTGGCTTCCTCGGGCGTCGCGTTGACCGCCTCGATGCGCTCGTCGGCGCGTGCGGTGACCAGTCCGTACTCGCTTTCCAGGATCTCGTAGAGCGAGCCGCCGAGCTGCTGCTCCAGCAGACCCGGGAAGGTCTCGGCCGGAAACTGGGCCAGCTCCAGCGAGATCGGTGAACCGTCGGCCAGTCGCAGCCGCTGAATCTCGATGACGAAGTCGTCGGCGCCGATACCCAGTGCCTGCTGGGTGACGGCGTCGGGTGCGGCGATCTTCGTCGACAGCACCCGGGTGCCCGCGACATAGCCTTGGCTGGCCAGGAACGCCGGAACGCCGACGACGTCGGTCAGGCTGCGCTGTACCTGCGCGTGGCTGATGAAGATGCCGCCGGAGCGGCCGATCACCCGGTCGACGAGACCGGCCTCCTCCAGCGCGGCCAGCACCTGGCGCAGGCTGGAGCGGCTGGTGCGGTAGCGTTCGGCGAGCTCGCGCTCACTGCCGAGCTTGGTGCCCGGCACCCCGGCGTTGATGTCAGCCACGATCCGGCGCCGCAGATCTTCGGTTTGGGTCGGCACCGGACCTCCTCACGCCACTGAATTGGTAAGACCAAATGTAGGCCATCGGCCGTCAAAGGTCGGCGAGTGCCTCCGGTGATTCGGGCAGAATCTGGCCACCGTCGACCACCAGCGACTGCCCCGTGATGTAGGAGGCCTCGTCGGTGGCGAAGAACAGTGCGGCGTTACCGATGTCGGCGACCTCGCCGAGCTTGCCGGCCGGCACCGACGCGGCCATCTGGTCCATGTAGGTCTGGCCCATGTCGATCAGGCCCTCGGTGATGATGTTGCCCGGCAGTACCGCGTTGACGGTGATCTTCTTGGGCGCCAGCTCGATCGCGGCGGTGCGCAGGAAGCCCAGCTGCGCGGCCTTGCTCGCGCCGTAATGGGACCAGCCGGGGAAGCCGGTGACCGGGCCGGTGATCGACGAGGTGATGATCACCCGGCCGTGGCCGCTGGCGGTCAGCGCATCCAGTGCCGCCTGCACGATGTAGACGGTCCCCTTGAAGTTCACGCCGATGACCTGCTCGATGTCCTCGGGGGTGAGGTCCTGCAGGCGGCCGGACGGGAAGATTCCGGCGTTGGCGCACACGATGTCCAGGCCGCCGTTGCGTTCCACCGCGGCCGCGACGACACGGCGGCAGTCCTCGGGGCTGGTCACGTCGGCGGCCACCCCGGTCACGGTGCCGGCCAGCCCGGTCAGGTCGGCGACGGAGCTGTCGATGTCGGCCTGAGTGCGCCCGGTGATGACGACGTTGACGCCGGCCTTGGCGAATGTCTCGGCGATGCCTCGCCCGATGCCCTTGCTTCCGCCGGTGACGATGGCCGACCGGCCCTGCAGCGAATTGAACATAGCGATAAGCCCTTTCGGAACGAGGATCAGAAAAGCCGGTGACCGTCAGAGGTCAGGTACTGCTCAGCGAGCTTGCAGCTGCCCGCGGCGTAGGTCACGGAGATGGCCTGGGACTCCTTGGAGTGGCTGTGGGTGCCCATCCAGGCCAGCAACAACAGGCGTCGCAGCAGGATGAACGACGCCAGCATGTCCTCGTCGGCCTCGCTCATCGTCCCGCGGCTGCGGTACCCGTTGACCCAGGCGTGCTGCCATTCGGGAACGGACGGATGGTCCTCGAAGAACGACACGGCTGTGCCGAAATCATAGAAATACCAACCGAATCCGCAGTCGTCGAAGTCGATCACGGTGATCGTCTCACCGTCGACCAGCAGGTTGGCCAACCTCAGGTCGGCATGCACCAAACCGAACGTGTCGGGCCCGCTGCCGTATTCGGTGAGCCGGCGGTGCAACAGCGTCTCGGCCCGGCTCAGCACCTCGGCCTCGTGGTCCCCGACGCCGATCGCGTCACGCCAGCGTCCCCAGCGGGGCGTCCCGCCGAGACTGTGTTCCCAGTCCCAGGAGAATCGGCTGAACCCGGCCGGTCGCTGCCAGCGGCGGGCATGGTAGTGAAGCGCGGCGGTGATGCAGCCGAGGGTGTGAAAGTCGGTGGAACTCACGGTGTTCTCGTCCGGTTCGGCACCCGGCACCATCTCGAAATGGACGACGTGCCGTTCGGTGCCCTCGTGCTCGACAGCCACCACGCGGCGTCCGTCCCGGGCCGGGATCACCTTCGGCACGGTGACGTCGCTGTCACGGTGCAGCGCGTCCAGCCACATCAGCTCCGACTCGATCTGGTCGACGCGGTGGTAGTCCTGCCGGTGCACCCGCAGGATGGACCGGTGCCCGCTGCCGGGCTCCTCGACCGCGTAGGTCGCGTTCTCGGACAGGTTGAGCAGCCGCAGCGCCGAGCCCGCAGGCAGGTCGAACGCCTCCAGAGCCTTCTCGGCGACGGCCTGGTCGTCAGTGAAGTCTGAGCTCAATGGTCACGCCCTTCGATCCCTCCCAGCACCTCGGTGATGCGGTCGCGCGCCACGACGACATCCTTGGTGCTGCCACTGATGTAGAGCCTGCCTGCCGCACCGATCATCTGCACGTCGACCAGCGTCAGACCGGGCGCGGCCCGCTCCGCCTCGTTGGCCGCAACCGCCGCGAACAGCGCCGGTGTCATCTCGTACACCAGCAGAGACTGGCCGGGCAGCACCATCGACGCCTGCCGGTTGCGGTTGAGGATCACCGCGTGCTGATCGGTGATGTCCTCGATGACGTCGTGGTAGAGCACCCGCGGACGGAGCTGATCGGTGGCCGAGCTCTGGGTCCCGGTCAGGATGGCCTCACCGGCACGCCGCACGTCGTCGAGGTCGCTCGAATGGATCTCCAGCACGCCGAACTGTCGTTCCACGTACAGGATTCCGGGTTGGATGCCGGGCACCTCCCGCAGCGCGAGGTCGATGACCCGCTCGATCGCCAGCGCCGGCGACACCTCGACGATGAGCGCGTGCTCACCGGCGTACGGCGGGTAGCCGCGCGCTCGGGTCGGGGTGCCGAGGTAGGCGGCGAACTGCTGCTGCAGATCCTCGACGAGGAGGTAGACGCGGATGTCGGTCCGCGTCGGTGCGTCCGTTACGACCATCTTCAGCAGACTACTGCGCGGCGACGGAGAAGTGCGCACCCAGTTCGCTGTGCGGGCGCGGGATCACGTGCACGCTGACGAGTTCGCCAACCTGCGAGGCGGATTCGGCGCCGGCCTCGGTGGCCGCCTTGACGGCGCCGACCTCTCCGGTGACGATGACGGCCACCAGGCCGTCGCCGACCTGCTGGCGGTCGGTGATCGTCACGTTGGCCGCCTTGACCATCGCGTCGGCAGCCGCGAGTGCGGCGACGTAACCCTTGGTCTCGATCATTCCGATCGCGTTGCTGGCCATGGTGTTTCTCCTTTGTGTCGGGTTATCTGACGTTGGGGCCGGTAACCGGGATGGCTAGCCGGTGGGATCGATGGAGCCGATGATCAGTGCGTCGACCGGAGGCGGGGTGCCGGTGAACCAACTCGCCGCCACCGAGCCCTGGGTGACCAGCACGTGCTCGCCGACTCCGCTGCCGAGCACGTCGAACGCGATCAGCCGCGACCCGGAGCCGTCGACCTCGACTTCGAGGAAAGCGCCGGCGGGGATGCCGTCGATGCGGCGGGTCGACCAGACCTGCCCGATGACCGTGCCACTGATCATGTTCGCTCCTTGTGGATCGTCACGCCCAGTGCGCGGGCGCGCTCGCGGGCCAGCGGGGTCAGCACGGCCCGGGGGCCGAGGACCAGGGATGCGCCGGAAGCGGCGATGTCGGAGATCTGGCGTTCGGTGACCGCGCCGCGCTCGATGCGTTTGGTGCTGCCCGGGCCGTGGCGGTCGGTGCCTGCCAGCCGGAAGGACAGCCGGCCGTGCCGCAGGTCGGCGCGGGTCTTCGGATTCTCGAACAGCCGCAGCAGGTTTCGTACGAACACATCGAGGTCGCGGTCGTTGGTGATGCGTACGGTGTCGACGCGCGAGCGTTCGTCGGTGGCCAGCGGTCCGGTGGCCACGGGGCCGTTGGGCGCCGGGGCTGCCGGGGGAGGCGGGGCCGCCGGTGCGGGAGTCCGCACGTTCGCGGGCCGGGCCGCCGTGAGGTCACCGACGGTTTCGCGGATCACTTCGCGGACCAGCTGCCGCAGCTCGTCGCGGTCGATGCTCACCGCACACTCCGCGCGAGGGCCTCTTCGGCCGCGGCCGCGGCCTGGCGGACGTCGGATTCGCTGCCCGACAGGTACACCCGGCCGGTCGCGCCGATCATCCGGAAGTCCACGACCTTCACGTCGGCGGCCTTCTCGGCCTCGTTGGTGGCCAGGATCGCGTATGACGCGGGGGACACCTCCAGCACGTAGAGAGTCTCGCCGGCCAGCACCATCGACCCGATCTTGTTGCGGTTGATCAGGAATGCGTGCTGCTGGTCGATGCTGGAGATGATCCGGGAGGCCAGGATCTGTGGCGGCGTCGCGGAGGCGGCATCGCGTCCCAGCTCGGCCAGTGCGGCGTCGGCGGCGGCTTCGACGTTGGCGGTGTCACCGTGGAACTCCAGGTAGCCGAACTGCCGCTCCACCACCAGCACCCCGGCCTGCACCTCGGCGTGCTTGAGGGCGACGTCGGTGACGCCCTCGATGTCCAGGCCCGGCGCCACCTCGATGATCTGCGCGGCGACACCGGCGCGCGGCAGCGCACCCTTGATCCAGGTGCCCAGATACGACATCGTCTGCGGCTGAAGCCGGTCGATGAAGATGAACGAACGCAGTTCAGCCACGGGTCACCTCTTGATCAGTTGTGCGAGTTCTTCGGCCACCAGCGCGCGAAGCTCGGCGCGCAGCGCCTCGATGCCGGGATCGGTGGCGCGGCGGGGGGCGGGCCGGCTGACGGGTGCCACGGGCGCGGCGGCGGCGGACGGGTCGTTGGAGGCGCGGGGATACGCCGGCACCGGCCCGGCCGGTGAGCGCCACGGCGACAACCCGGCGAAGTTGGGCATCGACACCCCGGCGTCGGCGTTGTAGGCGATCCGGGCCCAGTTCAGCAGATTCTCGGGCTGCAGGTTCTCCCCGATGGAGCTGCGCCCGACGAAGCCGGTGCCGATCGTCATCGACGGCGCGAGGTTGGTCTCCAGCCCGGAGCTGCCGGTGCTGTTGCCGACGTTGACCGAAACCCGCAGCACCGGTACCTGGGCGGCGAATTCGGTGATGACGGCGGGGTCCTCGCTGTGGATGGCAGCCGAATGACCGGCACCGGCGATGCGGACCACTGCGCGGGCGGCGCGGATGCCGCGCCGCGCGTCGGCGACCGTGGTCATGCCGAGCACCGGGCAGAGCTTCTCGTGGGTGAGCACCTCTTCGCCGATGACGTCGGTGAACGGCGCGATCAGGACCCGGGTCTTGGGGGTGACGCGCAGCCCGATCCGCTCGGCGATCCACGCGGCGTCCCGGCCGACGACCTCGGTGTTCAGTGCGCCGTCGGGGAACATGTACTCGCGCAACCGGATCGCCGCATCCGTATCGAGAATGTGCGCACCGTGCCGCGTCAGCGCGGTGCTGAGCCTGCCGGCCACGGCGTCCTCGACGATCAGCACCGACTCGTTGGTGCACAGCACCGAATTGTCGAAGGCCTTGCTGTCGACGATGCGCCGCGCGGCCGCCTCGAGGTCGGCGGTCGCGTCGACGAGCACCGGGACGTTGCCGGGGCCGACTCCGAGCGCCGGGTTGCCCGACGAGTAGGCCGCGCGCACCACACCGGTGCCGCCGGTGGCGACGATGACGTCGGTGCGCTCGTCGGACATCAGCGCCTCGACCAGCGGCAGCGAGGGTTCGTCGATGACCTGCACGATGCCGTCCGGGGCGCCGGCGGCCACGGCCGCCTCGCCGAGCAGCCGCGCCGCGTCCGCCGAGCACTGCTTGGCTCTGGGGTGCGGCGCCACGACCACGGCGTTGCGGGTCATCAACGCCAGGATCACCTTGAAGTACACGGTAGCAACGGGATTGGTGGTCGGGGTCAGAGCCAGGACCACGCCCGCAGGCCGGGGGATCTCGACGATCTTGCGGGCAGTGTCCACCCGCGGCGTCACGTAATCCTGGTCCCGGTAGAACTCGACGAGGCCCCGCGAGCAGGCCCGGTTCTTGACCACCTTGTCGTCGACAACACCCATCTGGGTCTCGGCGACAGCGGCCGCGGCGAAGCGTTCGGCATTGCGGTAGCCGGCTTCGGCGACCGCGTCGACGATCCGCGCCACCGACGCCTGGTCGTAGTCGGCGTAGGCGGCCGCGGCGAAGTGCGCCCGCTCGAGTAGTTGACCTGCGTGGGGTACTGGATGTGCACCGGTCACGGCTTCCTCCGTCCGGTCGCGGCCAGCTTCGCCCGTCCGATGGCGACCTCGGTGCGGTCGAGGACGTCCTCACAGAGGTCACGGTTGAGCAGCAGGCCCGGTTTGAATTGCAGGACACGGGGATCCAGCGTGGAGAAGATCGCCCACACCCCGTTCTGGTACAGCTCGCGCATCACGAACTTGGCGCCCTCGGGGTGGTCGAATTCCAGCCCGATCACCACGCCGTTCTGCCGGATACCGACGAACCAGTCCGGGTGGTCGGCCTGGATGCGGGTCAGGCCCTGGGCGAAGATGTCGGCGATGTAGTGCACCGAGGAGCGCACCTCGGGCCGGCTGGTGATCTCCAGGGTCTTCAGCGCGGCGACGCAACCGAGCTCGGCGCCGCCGAAGGTGGAGATGTGCCCGAAGCCGTCCTGTTCGAGCCATTGCGCGGCGCGGTCACTGAGCAGGGCCGCGGTGATCGGGTACATCCCACCCGAGAGGCCCTTCCCGCTGACCATGATGTCCGGCTCGATGCCGTGCTTAGTGATGCCCCACATCTCACCGGTGCGCATCAGCCCCGTCTGCACCTCGTCGGCGATGTAGAGCGCGTCGTAGCGTTCGCACAGCTGCTTGACCGCTTCCAGATAGCCGAGGGGCGGCAACGGAAATCCGTAGGTGGCCGGGATGGTTTCCATGATCACCGCGGCGACGTCGCGTCCGCGCAGCGCCTGTTCCATCGCGTCGGTGTCACCGAACGGGACCTGGACGAACTCGTCGGGCCGGTCGGCGAGGAACAGTTTGGCGAATCGGTCATCACCGGTGGCAACCGCGAGACCGGTGTGGCCGTGGTAGGCCTTCACGATCGAGACGATCTTGCGGCGCTGGGTGGCGTGCCGGGCGCTCTTGAGCGCGATGTCGATGGCCTCACCGCCGCCGGACCCGAACGCCACCTTACTCAGGGAAGCCGGCGCGGATTCGATCAGCTTCTGCGCCAACGCCGTTCGCGCCACCGAAGGGAAATGGTGGTTGCCGACGTCGAAGTGCTGCATGCCGTCGGTGATCGCCTGCATCACTTCGGGATTGCGGTGCCCGAGGTTGTAGGTGCCACCGTTGAGGTGCATGTCGATCAGGCGACGGCCGCTCATGTCCCACAGGAAGTAGTCCTGCCGGCGGTCGATCACCAGGTCGACGCCGGTGTCGGTCCAGAATTTGGTTTTGTCCGGGTTCCAGAACTCCTTGGCACGTTCCAGCACCTGGGCTTTGGAATCGAACGAGAACGTGCCGTAGTCGTACACGGGACTCCCTGTCGTGCGGTCGGCCGGGGGTGTGACCAAAAACTAAACGGTCCGACCATTTATGTCAACACGGCGTTCCCAGGGGTTGCACAGCTGAATTGGTAGTGCCAATATGTCTGAGGTTCGGCATTGTGGTCTAGACCACAGTGATGCCAGAACGCGACCTGAACTGCTTTCCGCCCTTCGCCCTGGAAGGTCTCTGCTTATGACAGAAGACGTCGTTCCCCGTGAAACAACCACCACAGACTCGGTCCAACGGCTCAAACGCAACGCCGTCGGCACCTTCGGCGTCATCTTCATGGCGGTCGCGACCGCCGCGCCGATCACCGCGATGGTCGGCAACGTCCCGATCGCCGTCGGCTTCGGAAATGGTTCGCACGCCCCGGCCGGCTATCTGGTGGCCACCATCGTGCTGGGCCTGTTCGCGATCGGGTACGCCACGATGGCCAAGCACATCACCGCGACCGGCGCGTTCTACGGCTTCATCTCCCACGGCCTCGGTCGCGTGATGGGTATGGCCAGCGGTCTGATCATCACGCTGGCCTACATCGTGTTCGAGGCGTCGCTGATCGGCATCTTCGCGTTCTTCTTCCAGAACTTCCTGTCTTCGCAGCTCGGCATCACCATCCACTGGCTGGTGCCGGCGCTGCTGATGCTGGTGCTGAACTGCATCCTGACCTACTTCGACGTGAACCTGACCGCCAAGGTTCTCGGCGTCTTCCTGATCACCGAGATCTTCATGCTGGCCCTCGGTGCCATTGCGGTGGCCGTCAAGGGCGGCGGGCCCGACGGCTTCGCGATCGCCGAGACTCTCAACCCGGTCGGGGCATTCCAGCCCGCGGCGATCGCCGGCGCCAGCGCCGGCCTCGGTCTGTTCTTCGCGTTCTGGTCATGGGTCGGTTTCGAGTCGACGGCGATGTACGGCGAGGAGTCCAAGGACCCCAAGCGAATCATCCCGCGCGCCACCATGATCGCCGTGCTCGGTGTCGGCATCTTCTACGTCTTCGTGTCCTGGATGGCGATCGCCGGCACCGGACCCCAGCAGGCCGTCGAGCTGGCGCAGAGCGCCGACACCTCGTCGGAGATCTTCTTCGCCCCGGTCCGCGACACCTACGGCGAGTGGGCCATCACCCTGTTCAACATCCTGCTGGTGACGGGATCGTTCGCGTGCGGCATGGCGTTCCACAACTGCGCGTCGCGCTACCTGTACGCCCTGGGCCGGGAGGGCCTGTCGAGCGGGCTGCAGAAAACGCTTGGCGCGACGCACAAGACGCACGGGTCGCCCTACATAGCGTCGTTCGTCCAGAGCGGCATCGCGCTGGTGCTGGTGCTGGCGTTCTTCTTCGCCGGCATGGATCCCTACATCCACATGTACACACTGCTGGCGATCCTCGGCACGATGGCGATCCTGATCGTGCAGTCGCTGTGCGCGTTCTCGGTGGTGGCCTACTTCCACTTCCACAAGAACCACCCGTCCAGCGCGCACTGGTTCAAGACGTTCCTGGCCCCGCTGACCGGCGGCATCGGCATGCTCTACGTGGTGTATCTGCTGTGGGAGCACAAGGAATCCGCGGCGGGCGCGGCGTCGGGCACCTTGCTGTTCAAGCTGACACCATGGATCGTGATCGGGGTGTTCGTGTTCGGTGCGGCCATGGCGCTGTACTTCAAGTTCAAGGACAAGCGGCGCTACGAGCTGATCGGCCGGATCGTCTACGACGACAGCGAAGTTCGCGACTAGAAAGGGTTCTTCAGTGGCTGACGAGTTGGGCAGGTTCCGGGTTCTGGACTCGAAACCTGTCAACCTCGACGGGTTCAGCGTCCCGGACGCCGCACTCGGGCTGATTGCGATGAGCAGCCCACATGACCCCTCACCCTCGCTGAAGATTCGTGGGGGTGAGGTAGTCGAACTCGACGCCAAAGACGTCGTCGAGTTCGACGTCATCGACGAGTTCATCGCCCGCTACGGCATCGACCTCACGGTCGCCGAAGAGGCCATGGCTCTCGATGACGAGACGCTGGCGCGCATGGTGGTCGACATCAACGTGCCGAGGGCGGAGGTGGTGCGGCTGATCGGCGGCACCACCCCCGCCAAGCTCGCCCGCGTCGTCGCCCTGCTGTCGCCGGTGGAGATGCAGATGGCGATGGCCAAGATGCGGGCCCGTCGCACGCCGAGCAACCAGGCGCACGTCACCAACCAGCTCGACGACCCGCTGCTGATCGCCGCCGACGCGGCCAGTGCGGTCGCCTACGGCTTCCGTGAGGTGGAGACGACGGTGCCGGTGCTCGGCGATGCGCCGTCCAACGCCGTCGCGCTGCTCATCGGGTCGCAGGTCGGCACGCCCGGGGCGATGGCGCAGTGCTCGATCGAGGAAGCACTCGAATTGCGGCTGGGCCTACGCGGTCTGACGTCCTACGCCGAGACCATTTCGATCTACGGCACCGAGCAGGTGTTCGTCGACGGTGACGACACCCCGTTCAGCAAGGCGATTCTCACCTCGGCCTACGCGTCGCGTGGCCTGAAGATGCGGGTCACCAGCGGGGGCGGCGCCGAGGTGCTGATGGGCGCGGCGCAGATGTGCTCGATCCTGTACCTGGAGTCGCGGTGCGTGTCGCTGGCGCGCGCGCTCGGATCGCAGGGCGTGCAGAACGGCGGCATCGACGGGGTCGGCGTGGTGGCCTCGGTGCCCGAGGGCATGAAAGAACTGCTCGCCGAGAACCTGATGGTGATGATGCGCGATCTGGAGTCGTGCGCAGGCAACGACAACCTGATCTCCGAGTCCGACATCCGCCGCAGCGCGCACACATTGCCGGTGCTCCTTGCCGGAGCGGATTTCATCTTCTCCGGGTTCGGCTCGATCCCGCGCTACGACAACGCGTTCGCGTTGTCGAACTTCAACTCCGACGACATGGACGACTTCCTGGTGCTGCAGCGGGACTGGGGTGCCGACGGTGGGCTGCGCACCGTGTCCCCGGAGCATCTCTTTACGGTGCGCCGACGGGCGGCGCAGGCCGTGCAGGCGGTGTACCGCGACCTGGGACTCGCGGATTACGACGACGACCGTGTCGAGGAAGTGGTGGCCGCCAACGGATCCCGTGACCTGCCCGCCGGGCACCCGAAGATGGTGGCCGAGGCGGCGGCGTCGATCGAGGCGAGGCAGCTGACGGTCTTCGATGTCATCGCCTCGCTGCACCGCACCGGCTTCACCGACGAGGCCGAGGCGATCACGACGTTGACCCGGGAGCGGCTGTGCGGTGACCAGCTGCAGACCTCGGCGATCTTCGACGAGAAGTTCCGGGTGCTGTCCAAGCTGACCGACCCCAACGACTACCGGGGTCCGGCCACGGGGTACGCGCCGAGCGACGAACGCCGGGCCGAGATCGACGCGGTCCGGCAGGCGCGCAGCAGCGCCGAGTTGACCGCCGACCAGGAGCACCATCGCGGACACCTCGTCGTCACCGACGTCGAGCCGGCCCAGCAGGGCAGCGACCCCCGCGAGGTCTGCATCGGACTGTCGCCGGCCTGGGGGCGCAGCGTCTGGCTCACACTGTGCGGACTGCCGATCGGGGAGGTGCTGCGTCAGATCTCGGCGGGCCTGGAGGAGGAGGGCTGCATCGCCCGCACGGTGCGGGTCCGCTCCACCATCGACGCCGGGCTGATCGGGCTGACCGCGGCGCGGCTGTCCGGTTCGGGAATCGGAATCGGCTTGCAGGGCAAGGGCACCGCGTTGATCCACCGCCGTGACCTGGCGCCGCTGGCCAACCTGGAGCTGTTCAGCGTCGCACCGCTGTTGACGGCGAAGATGTACCGCGAACTCGGCAGGAACGCCGCACGCCACGCCAAGGGCATGGCACCCGTGCCGATCTTCACCGGTGGCACCGACGAGTCCATTTCGGCGCGCTACCACGCCAGAGCCGTCGCCCTCGTCGCCCTGGAGCGAGAAGCCTGCGAGCCCGGCCTGCCACCCGTCACCGTGAAGGTTGAAACACCATGAGCGAGATGACCGCGGCGGGCCGCGAAGACATCACCGTCCAGAACGCGGTGGACGGCAAGCTGGGCCTCGGTGATCTGCGGATGGATCCGGCCGTGCTCGCCCACCAGGCCGCCGTCGCCGAAGCTGGCGGTAACCCGCAGCTGGCCGAGAACTTCCGCCGCGCAGCCGAACTCGCGACCGTCGATGATGAGCAGGTGATGGCGCTGTACGAGGCGCTGCGCCCGCACCGGTCGACGGCCGCCGAACTCGACGAGCTGCGCACGTCGCTGATCGCGCGCGGTGCGCCGCGGTGCGCCGCGCTGGTGGAGCAAGCCGCCGCCGTCTATGCCCGCCGCGGCCTCCTGCGTTGACCACACGGGCGGTGCGCACGGTCGCCGGCATCGACGTCGGCAATCACACCACCGAGATCCTGCTCGCGCAGGTGCATGACGGCGCCGTCACGACCGTCGCGCACGGGCAGGCCCCCACGAGGGGCCGCAAGGGCAGTGCCGAGTCGCTGCGCGGGGCCGCGGCGTTGTTGCACCGGGTCGAGGTCGACTCAGGTCACTGCGCGGACGAACTGCTGCTGGCGGCGCTGCGTCCGGTCGACACCGCGACCGCGCCGATACCGCCGGCATATTCACCGTCGGCCCCGGTCCGCAGTCTGCGCCACCCGGACGCGTCGACCCCGGCGGGCTCGGGACACGCTGTCGGGCAGCATGTTCCGTTGTACGCGCTGGATGCCGCGCCGATCCCCGGACCGGTGGTGATCTCCGTCGACGACGCCACCGATTTCGAGGTGGCCGCCCGCGAGATCACCGCGGCGGTGGAACGCGGGTGGCAGGTGGTCGGCGTGTTGGTTGCCCAGGACGACGCGGTGTTGATCCGCAACCGGATCCCGGTGGATGTGCCCGTCGTCGACGAGGCCGATGTCGCCGGTCTGGCGCCGGGTGCGCTGGTGGCGGTGGAGGTGGTCGGGGAAGGCAGCGCCTACCGTGCGTTCGCCGACCCCATCGCGCTGTCGGCCGCACTCCGGCTGCCCACCGCGGGGCTGGTGGAGATCGCCGAATTCTGCCGCGAGCTGGCCGATTCCGCGGCCATCGCCGTCACCGCGCGGACCGAGCAGCCGTCTCCGCCCGCCGCCGACGACGACTACGTCGACATCCTCGTCGACGGAGCGCCGGTGCGGTACACGCCCGGACAGGCGCACGCGGTGCTGCGGCGCTCGGCGCCGGGGCGCGTGCGCGCGGTCCGGTTGCGGTCGGTGCCGACCGCGGCGGACGGGCTGGCCGTACACGACGCGTTCTTCACCGATCTGGCGACGATCGACAACGGTGCGTGGCTTCGCAGGGGTGTCGCCGACGCCCAGGGCACCGTGGTCGCGCTGTTGGCAGCCGAGGAGGCCGGTGACGCCGCCGCCACCCTGAGTGAACTGACCGGACGACCCGCGCGCACCCTGGGCTCCGAGCCGGAGGCCGCGGCATGGGGTGCCCGTACCACGCCGGGACTCCCACCCGGATCAATGGTGTGTGACATCGGTGGTGGCACAGTGGATCTCATCACCGGTGGCGCGACGGTGGTCGCCGCGGGCGCAGGTGAGTCGATCACCGTCGCGGTGGCGCGGGTGCTGGGTATCCCGCGGGGGCTGGCCGAGACCGTCAAACGCACGCCCGCGGTCCGGGTCGAGGGGCCGCACGTCGCGCATGAGGAGGACGGGCGTCGCGTCTTCCTGGACTCCCCGGCATCCGCCGATGCGATCGGCCGGCTGTGCACGCGCGGCAGTGCGGGTCTGGTGCCGTTCTCGAACCGGTTGGCCGCCGAGGAGTGGCGCAGCCTGCGGTTGGCGATCAAGCAGGAGACCGTGGCGGCGAACATCGCCCGGTGCCTCACCGCGTTCGACGAGCCGCCGGTCGCGCTGGTGCTGGCCGGCGGCGGTGCGCTTGACGACGAGCTGATGCGCACGGTCGGGGAGGCATTGCGCGGCGCCCGGATCGTGGTGGGGCGCGCCGACATCGACGGTGTGCACGGGCCGCGGTTCGCGGTGGCGCGCGGCCTGGTCGCTATGTACGCGCAGCGGTAGGCAGGCTCGCGATCGCGTGGGCGATGTGTCCACGCCACGAGCCGGGATCGATGCGGTGTACCGCTGAATCTCCCTGGAACGCACTGGAGATCACGAAGTCCGGTAGGATGTCGGCCAGTACGCGCAGACTCTCGGCGATGGTGCCTGCGTCTTCCGGTTGATGGAAGCCCTCGATATAGCCCGCGTGCCAGCCGCCGTCGGTGCCGCGGAACAAGGTGTCCCCGGTGAACAGATACCGGCCCTGTGCGCCCGGCACCAGATAGCAGACGCTGCCGGGGGAGTGGCCAGGGGTCGGGATGATCTCGATGCCGTTGTAGTCGACGTAGCGGCCCTTCACCGGCACGTCGACGTGAGCGTGCCGGGTGATGTCCGGGAGGTCGGCCGCCGGCGCGTGCAGGGTCGAGTCGAAGCGCTCGGCGATGCGCGCGAGAATCGGGCCCGCCTCGTCGCGGTGCGACAGGTACTGGTCGTTGACGCCGCCGAGGGCGGCGAGGTCGTCAAACTCGGCGTCGGTCGCGGGCGAGTAGAACAGGATGCCGGCCGGCGTCCACAGGTATGCGTGGGTGGTCAGGCCGGGAAACGGTGAGTCGGTTCGGGTTTCCCACAGATCACTGAGTACGTGTTTCATGCCACCCAGACTGCAACCTCAACCATTGTTAAGGTCAAGAGATCTGGCGAGCAGACACAAAATCGCGTGATTCAGGCTCGCTGCGTGCGAGTTTGCGTCTGCTCGCGCAGAGATCTGCCGGAGAACGTCAGCCTAATTCGGCCAGCTGCTTCACCGCGGGCGCAATGCTGTCGATCCACTTCGCCGGGGCACCGTCGTCGGGCATCACGATCGCGGTGTCGATACCGAGGGCGGCATAGCCCGCCATACTCTGTACGAACTCGTCGCGGGTGGCAGGTGCCGGGGAGGGACCGTGGACCGTCACGGTCTTGCGGATGTTGTCGTAATCCCGTCCCACCGCGTCACAGTGCCCCCGCAGCACGTCGAGCTTGCGCGCCACCTCGTCCGTCGTGGTCGCGAACAGGTTGCACGCGTCTCCGTACTGAGCCACCAGCCTCAGCGTCTTGCGTTCTCCGCCTCCACCGATCAGCACTTTGGGCTTGTTGATCGGCTGTGGCGAGCACAGAGTCTCCTGCAGCTGATAGTGCTTGCCCACGAACGGACCGTTGTTGTCCGGATCCCACATCTGGTTGCAGATCTGCAGGGCTTCCTCGAGGCGTTCGAAGCGCTCGGCGATCGGCGGGTACGGCACACCCAGGCCGTGGTGCTCGCGCTCGAACCACGCCGCCCCGATGCCCAGCGCCGCGCGACCGCCCGACAGCACGTCCACGGTCGTCACGATCTTGGCGAGCAGCCCGGGATGCCGGTAGGTCACCCCGGTGACCAGCAGACCGAGGCTCACCGTGGACGTATGGGCGGCCAGGTAACCCAAGGTGGTGTAGCCCTCCAGCATGTTCGCTTCGGCCGGCAGTCCGGTCGGCTCGATCTGGAAGAAGTGGTCCATGAACGACAGCCAGGTCGCACCTGCTGCTTCCGCGGCGGCGCCCACGCGGGCGAGTTCGGGAGCGATCGCGGCGGTGCCACCGTCGGTGTCAAAAATCGGCACGTGTATTCCAAGGTCCATGCCCGCTACAAGGCAGGGCCCGGGTGGGTGATTCCCCGATGGCAGCAATTCAGGTCCGTGGCGCAGGACCGCCAAGACCCGGCACGATGTCGTCGAGGCTGAAGGTCACCGGTCGGTCGAGCTGCTCATAGGTACACGAGCGGGGATCGCGGTCGGGCCGCCACCGGTTGAATTGTGCTGTGTGCCGGAACCTTCGGCCTTCCATGTGGTCGTACCGGACCTCGACCACGCGCTCGGGCCGTAGCGGCACGAACGACAGATCCTTGCCCGCGTTCCACCGTGAGCCGCCGCCGTAGCGGCGCACCACGTCCGGGTCGACGTGCGCAGCCCAGTTCCACGGGTGCTCGTCGAAGGTGGTCACCAGCGGCTGCAGCTCGGTGAACAACTCACGGCGCCGCGCCATCGGGAACGCCCCGATCACGCCTACCGAGGCCAGCGCCCCGTCGTCCTGGTAGAGCCCCAGCAGCAGCGAGCCGACTGCGTCGTCGCCCGACTTGTGCAGACGGTATCCGGCCACCACGCAGTCCGCGGTCCGCTGGTGCTTGATCTTGAACATCGTGCGCTTGTCCGGCAGATACGGCCCGTCGAGCGGCTTGGCGATGACCCCGTCGAGTCCCGCGCCTTCGAACTCGTCGAACCATCGTCGCGCGGTATCGATGTCCAGTGTGGCGGGCGTGACGTGGATGCTCGGCCCGGTTGCGGCGAGCGCCTCCACGAGCGCCGCGCGCCGCTCGCTGAACGGACGCGAGGTGAAGTCGGTGTCGTCCAGGGCCAGCAGATCGAACGCGATAAACGACGCCGGCGTCTTCTCCGCCAGCATCCTGACTCGCGACGCCGCCGGGTGCAGCCGCAGCTGCAGCGCCTCGAAATCGAGGCCGTCCGCGGTGGCGATCACGATCTCGCCGTCGATCACACAAAGCTGCGGCAGTTCGGCCAACGCCGCGGCGACCAGCTCGGGAAAGTACCGGGTCATCGGCCGCTCGTTGCGGCTACCGAGTTCGACGTCGTCACGGTCGCGGAACACGATGGATCGGAACCCGTCCCACTTCGGTTCGTAGGAGGCGCCGGCGGGGATCTCCTGCACCGACTTCGACAGCATCGGCGAGACCGGGGGCATCACAGGGAGTCGCATCATCGCCATTGTCCCTGCCGGATGGCGACAGTCGGCGTTGTGGCCGTGGCGGAGGGTTATCCCCAATCTGGTTTTCATCCACAGCTTGGGGTTTCGGTCGGGCGGTATGGCCTCTCGAATAGGAAGATAGAACACATGTTCGATCGACTGTTTGCAGGGGCGGAGGAGCCCGCCCTGCTTGCTGCGATCGAACAGTGCGCCCGTGAGGAGGCCCAGGCCGGGGCACGGAAAGCCGCGGCGATCGCCGAGTTGGTGTATTCCACGGTGGACAGGGATGACGAGCACGACGACTGGGTGTATGACTGCTGGGCCCAGACCGCCTCTGAGCTGGGCGCGGTGCTCAATCTCGGGCACAGGCGGGCCTCGGGGCAGATGCGGATCGCGATGGCGTTGCGCGATCGGTTGCCTGGGCTGGCCGAGCGGTATCTGCAGGGCCGGGTCAGTGCCCAGGTGGTGTCCAAGATTTGTTGGCGCACCCGCCTGGTCGTGGATACGCAGGTGTGGGCGCTGCTCGACGAGCAGTTGGCGACCCACGCCCCGCAGTGGGGGTCGTTGTCGGAAGAGGCGTTGGTGCGGGCCATTGATGCGGTGATCGACCGGTATGACCCGGACGCGCTGATCCGGTCCAAGGAGGTCATCGCGGGCCGCGATTTTCATATCGGGGCCCACGAGGATCCGGTCAAGTCCAGGGACGTGGTGTACGACGTCGTCGTGTGATTCTTCGAGGTGATGGTTCAGGTGGTCAGTGCCGCGGGGGTGGCCTCCTGTTCGGTCGGGGTGTCGTTGACGGTGCGTGATTTGC
>NZ_JBQQCF010000048.1:0-38741 GCF_052245755.1 Mycobacterium sp. 4D054 | reverse complement strand
ATAGGCCCCTACCGGAGCGCACAGGGAAAAGCTGGGCAGACCAGCGGTTACGTCACGCTCACAAGCCCACCAAACGACAACCAGCCATGGCAGACACATCAATCACTCAAGTCCACGGATCGAGGCTAAGGTCGCGCCATGGCAACCAAGGACTCCCGCGAGGTCGTGATCGAAGCATCCCCCGAGCAGATCCTCGACGTCATCGCCGACGTCGAGGCGACCCCGAGTTGGTCGCCGCAGTACCAGAAGGCCGAAGTGCTGGAGCGTTACGACAACGGCAGGCCCAAGCGGGTCAGGATGACGGTGAAAGCCGCCGGGCTGACCGATGAGCAGGTGATCGAATACACCTGGGGCGACAACGAAGTGACCTGGACGCTGGTCTCGGCCACCCAGCTCAAGGCACAGGACGCCGGCTACCGCCTCACCCCCGACGGCGACAAGACCAAGGTCAGGTTCGACATCTCGATCGACCTTTCGGTCCCGTTGCCGGGCTTCATCGTCAAGCGCACGATGAAGGGTGGCGTCGAGACTGCCACCGACGGGTTGCGCAAGCAGGTGCTCAAGGTCATCAAGGCGTGAACGCGCCGGCCAGGCAGATGGGCGAGGTTAGCTGCCGATTCCTCTGCGCGAGGCCGATCGCCTAGCTAGGATTTGCCGGTATGGCGGTGCGTGCTTCCAGTGAAGTCGTGATCGAGGCCCCGCCAGAGGCGATTCTGGACGCCCTGGCAGACGTCGAGGCGGTGGCCGCGTGGTCGTCCCTGCACAAAGACACCGAAGTGGTCGACCGCCATCCCGACGGCCGGCCGCACCATGTCAGGACGACCGTCAGCGTGATGGGGCTGACTGACAGAGAGCTCCTGGAGTACCACTGGGGTGACACCTGGGTGGTGTGGGATGCCGAACGGACGTCGCGGCAGCGCTGCCAGCACGGTGAGTACAACCTGACGCCGGTCGGTGAAGATCGCACCCGTGTCAGGTTTGATCTGATCCTCGATCTGGCCGCACCGTATCCGAGGTTCCTTGTCAAACGGGCGAAGAAGATGGTGCTCGACGTGGCGCTGGAGAACCTTCGACGCCGCGTGCTCGCCGCGCAGTAGGCCCACGCCGCGCGGCATTGCCGGCAGGCCGTCCGCCGGGGTGGCGAGCTAGTTGCGCCGCCGAAGGGCGCGGAGCCGCCGGATCGCTTCGTCGAGGGTCTCATCGCGCTTGCAGAAAGCGAAGCGCACCAAGTGTTTCCACGCGTCGGCATGCGCGGCACCGGGATCGCAGAACGCCGACATCGGGATCGCTGCGACACCCACCTTCTCCGGCAGATCCGCGCAGAACGTTGTGCTGTCGGGGTAGCCCAGTGGGCGGGGATCCGCGCACAAAAAGTAGGTGCCTTGACTGTCGTGGACTTCGAAACCGATGTCGCTCAGCGCCGAGCCGAGGCGGTCACGGCGGTCCTGGAACGTCGCGCACAGTGCGTCGACCCACGCGTCTTCGGTGTCGAGTGCGTGCGCGACGGCCGGCTGGAACGGGGCGCCGCCCACATAACTCAGGTACTGCTTGGCCGCCCGCACGCCGGCGATGAGATCCCTTGGCCCGCAGGCCCACCCGATCTTCCATCCGGTGGCATTGAACATCTTTCCCGCGCTGGAGATGGTGATGGTGCGGTCCGCCATGCCCGGATAATTGGCCAACGGCCGATGCTCCCGACCGTCGAAGACCAGGTGCTCATAGACCTCGTCGGTGATCACCAGCAGATCGGCCGTCACCGCGAGCTCTGCCAACGCCCGCAGCTCGTCGTCGGTGGCCACCGCACCGGTCGGGTTGTGCGGCGAATTGACGATCAACGCTCGGGTCCTCGGGGTCACGGCGGCCCGCAGTCCCTCGATGTCGATGGCGAAGCCCAGACCGTCGCGGCGCATCGGGACGGCGCGGCGGTGGCACCCGGCCATCGCGATGACAGGGGAGTAGGAGTCGTAGAAGGGTTCGATGAGCAGGACCTCCGAGCCCGGTTCGACGAGACCGAGGACCGCCGACGCGATGGCCTCGGTGGCGCCGACGGTGACGAGCACCTCGGTGTCGGGGTCGTACTCGGTGCCGTAGCGGCGTCTGCGCTGATCGGCGATCGCCTGCCGCAGCGACGCGGCGCCGAGGCCGGGCGGATATTGGTTGACGCCCTCGGCGATGGCATTCTGGGCCACCTTGAGCATCGAGTCAGGTCCGTCCTCGTCTGGAAAGCCTTGGCCGAGGTTCACCGCGCCGACACGGGCGGCCAGCGCCGACATCTCGGCGAAGATCGTCACCGCGTAGGGCTGCAGTCGTCGTACCGTCACGCCTCCGAAGCCTAACCGGCCCCGCGTCGGCGCAGATCGGCCCACTAAGTGGTGAACAGCCGGGTGGTTCTGGTTTCATGGCGCATCCCGCCGATCTCCAGCGCCGGCGCGACGCTGTACACGTCGTCGATGTCTCGATCGCAGGCCGCGCGTGCCAACTCGACGAGGCGCGGCGCGGCGGCTGTCTGGAACCGCTGGCTCTGCAATGCCCCGAGCCGTCCCATTCGCACCGCGGCGCTGAGCATGGACGCCAGCATCGACCGCATCGATCCGAGCACCGCGAGCCGCTGCGGGACGCCGAGCTGCGCCTGCAACGCGCCGTCGACGACGGCGCCGTGACCGGCAGTGGCTCCGTCGGTGACTGCGGTGAGGTACGGGCAGCGTTCGGCGAGCCCGGCACGCCGCGCGGCGACGGCCAGTTGCGTCCCCGCCGACTCCGACGCTGTCCGGGCGTTGTCGAACAGCTTGTATGTGCCTGCCAGGTCATCGAGTTCGCAGAGCCGCGGAAGATGTGCCGCGGCGCGCCAGGCCGCGGCGGTCAGCGTGCCGTCCAATGGGGCGTAGCCGTCGGCCAGGTAGGCGAGTACGACAGCACCGACCTCCGGGGCGCCGACGTCGGGCCGGTCGGCCAACCACTGCTCCAGACCCTGGCTGTGCACCATCCGGCCGGACGGAAAAGCGCTGTCGTGCAATTGCAGCCACATCGCCAACGCGACATCGGGATCAGTGGTGATGGCCGGCGTGCGAGTCCGCGGAGGTTCGTGACCAACCGTCGCGCGCCAATTGCACGGCCGTGACCGCACCGGCCACCCCGAGCCCGGCGAGCATCTCCCGGGCGGCCTGCGCGCTGGTGAACAACGGCGCGGCGACGCCGTCCTCGTCGACGTCGATCGGCGCGTGCTGGTTGCCGAGCAGATATCCCAGCATCATCATTCTTCTTGCCCCGGCGGCGTCGCAGTTGTCCGCGAACCGTACGGCGATAGCGTCCTCGGCGGGCCGGCGGACCACGACGACGGCGGCGCCGTCATCGGCGATCACGGCTCCGGAGCGCAGGAAGACGCCGCGCGGCAGGTCGATATGGACGGTCAGCCCGGAATCGGCGGTGACCACCTGCCGATGCTTGGCCGCGTCGCCCCAGCCGATGTCGACGTAATGACGTGCGCGTCCGCTGAACCTGCCGTCGGCGATGTCACCGAGTATGTCTACCGCCTTCATCGTTGCCCTGACTCCGGCAACAGCGTGCGCCGCACGGCGTGGAACAGTTGCTGCCGGATGCGGTGGAGTTCCGGTGCGTGGTGCACGGCCACGCGCGCGAACACTCCCGCGTCACGGGGCAACCGGCCTGCGCCGCCCGCCGTGCCGTCGAGGACCGACCGGACGTTGTCGAGCAGGGCGCCGCCGTAGTGGCCGGGGGTGACGGCAAGGAAGGTTCCCAGGTAGTCGGTGTCGAGCAGCGGTCCCGGGTCACCTTCGTCGGGCCGGATCACCTGACGGTCTCTCGCCACGGCGCATCCGTCGACACGGACCACGAATGCGCTGTCATAGCAGGTGAAACCGAATCGCTCCCCGTGGGCGATACGCCCGGACGCGACGGCCTCCCAGCCGAGATACACGCCGCCGGCGGTGACCGCGAGGTCCAGCTGTTGCCGAAAGTGTGAATCACGGTGTGGGATGACGGTTCCGGGACAGTACTGGAGCACCGCGCCGCAGTCGACGGTGAAGTCGAGCCGGTGGCGGGCCCCGGCGCCGGCTCCGGCAAAAACCTGGGTGGCGGCCTGCGTGGTCAGGTGAAGGTCGCTTCCGGGTCGGCAGCGCACGACGGTGTGCAACTCGTCGTCGGAGAACGCGCCGCCGCTGGGACTCTGTACGCACAGGGTCGCCGCGCCCGGCCGGCGGGGGTCACAGTGCAGCGCGGTGGTGACGCGCTGGGGGTACCGCTGGCGCAGCGTGCTGGTGCGGGTGCGGCCCGTCGCGTCGGCGACGACCTCCACGTCGAGTTCACCCGGACGGATGGTCGGGGCGGTCACGGGCGGCTCGCGGTGAGCATCGCGCCCTCGAGTAGGCGGTCGACGACCTCGGTCACCCCGTG
Source organism: Mycobacterium sp. 4D054 (assembly GCF_052245755.1). Lineage (NCBI taxonomy): Bacteria > Bacillati > Actinomycetota > Actinomycetes > Mycobacteriales > Mycobacteriaceae > Mycobacterium > Mycobacterium sp. 4D054. Next base: position 34,331 of record NZ_JBQQCF010000048.1, on the reverse strand, counting down.
GCCGGATCGTAGGTCGGTGAACACTGTCGGTTTCGCGGGCCGGGCCAGTGCGCAGTCGCGGCGCATCATGTCGAGGTCGGCGCCGACCAGCGGCGCCAGGTCGATCTTGTTGACCACCAACAGATCTGCCTGCAGCAGGCCGATGCCCTTCTTGCGCGGGATGTCGTCTCCGGCGGAGGTGTCGATGACGAAGATCCAGTGGTCCACCAGATCCGAGGTGAAGGTGGCCGCGAGGTTGTCGCCGCCGGACTCGATGAGGATGAGGTCGAGGTCGGGGAACATCCGGTTCAATCGGTCGGCGGCGGCCAGGTTGGCCGACGGGTCCTCGCGGATCGCGGTGTGCGGGCAGGCCCCGGTCTCCACCGCAAGGACGCGGTTCGGGTCGATCACCCCGCTGCGCCGCACGCGCTGGGCGTCCTCGTCGGTCACCAGGTCGTTGGTGATCACGGCGACGCTGAAGCCGGCGTCGGACAACCTCGGTACCAGTGACTCGACGAGACGCGTCTTGCCCGAGCCGACCGGGCCTCCGATGCCGATGCGGATTGCACCCTCGGTCATGCTGTGCTCCTTGCTATTTCAGGGTGTAACGGCGGCCCAGCGGCACCCGGCTCATCGGGGTGCTCACGCACTGCTCTCCGTCGACGGTGACGCGGTAGGTGTCGGGCTCAATTGTGATGTCAGGCAGGTAGTCGTTGTGCAGCAGATCGGCCTTGGTCAGTGCCCGCGCTCCACGGCACGCGACCAGTCGGGTGTCCAGACCGAGTCGCTCATCGAGGCCGGCGTCGACGGCAGCGGCGGCGACGAAATTCACCGACACATCGGCGGGGGTGCGGCCGAACGCTGCCCACTGCGGGCGGTAGCGCAGTGGCTCGCACGTCATCAGCGACGCGTTGGCCTCGCCCATCACCGACCACGCGGGAAAGCCGCCTTTGAACACCACCTCGGGCCTGATACCGAAGAACTTCGGTTCCCACAACACGATGTCGGCCAGCTTGCCCGTCTCCAAGGAGCCGACCTCGTGGTCGATGCCGAACAGCCTGGCTGGATTGATCGTCAGCTTCGCGATGTAACGCAGGATGCGGGCATTGTCGGCGCCGGTCCCCTCGTCGCCGGGGAGTGGCCCGCGAGTGGCCCGCATGTGCGACGCGAGTTGCCAGGTCCGCGCGATCGTCTCCCCGATGCGGCCCATGCCCTGCGAGTCCGACCCCATCGCCGAGATGGCGCCCAGGTCGTGCAGCACGTCCTCGGCCGCAATGGTCTCGCGCCGGATCCGGGACTCGGCGAACGCGACGTCCTCGGGGATACGCGGGTTGAGGTGGTGGCAGACCATCACCATGTCGAGGTGCTCGTCGAAGGTGTTCAGCGTGAACGGGTTCGTCGGATTTGTCGACGACGGAAGGCAGTACGGTTCTCCGACGACGCGCATGATGTCGGGAGCGTGGCCGCCGCCGGCGCCCTCGGCGTGGTAGGTGTGAATGGGCCGGCCGCCGATCGCGGCCATCGTGGCCTCGAAGAACCCGGACTCGTTGAGCGTGTCGGTGTGGATCTGGACCTGCAGGTCGAGTTGGTCGCCGGCGTCCAGCGACGCCCGTATCGCCGCGGGCGTCGCGCCCCAGTCCTCGTGGATCTTGTAGCCGATCGCCCCGGCCAGACCCTGTTCGATCAGCGGGGCGGTGCTCGATGCGCTGCCGTTGCCGATGAACCCGAAGTTCATCGGGAAACCTTCTGCGGCACGCAGCATCCGGGCCAGGTTGTTCGGCCCTGATGAGGTGATGCCGACGGTGACGGGACCCAAACCGCCGCCGATCATCGTCGTGATCCCGCTCGAGATCGCCTCGTCGACCAATCCGGCGCTGTCGAAGTGCACGTGCACGTCGATGGCGCCCGCTGTGGCGATCATGCCCTCGCCGGACCGGATGTCGGTCCCGGCACCGATGATCAGCTCGGGGTCGACACCGTCCATCGTCCTGGGATTCCCCGATTTCCCGATGCCGGCGATCCGGCCGTCGCGGATCCCGATGTCGGCCTTGCGGATTCCCAGCACCGCATCGATGATCAGCACGTTGGTGATGACGAAATCCAGCGCACCGTCGGCGTTGGTGATGTCACCATGCACCGCCATGCCCTCACGCATGGTCTTGCCGCCGCCGAACACCGATTCGTCACCGTAGACGCAGGCGTCGTGTTCCACCCTGGCCAGCAGCTCGGTGTCGGCCAGCCGGACCCGATCGCCGGTGGTCGGGCCGTACAGTTCGGCGTAATGCCTGCGGGTGATCCGGTGTGCCATGTCAGGAACCCCGCCGAGAGTCGAGGAATCCGTTGTCGCGCAGCCTGTTCAGCAGCGCGGGGTCGAGCATTCCGCTGGTGTCGGTGTTGGTGACGTCGTTCTGGCCGATCACTGTGCGCTCGCCGCCGTAACTGGTCAGCAAAACCTCCTGCCTCTCACCGGGTTCGAACCGGACTGCGGTGCCTGACGGGATGTCGAGGCGCATGCCGAATGCGGCCGCCCGATCGAAACGCAGCGCGCGGTTGACTTCGAAGAAGTGAAAATGCGAGCCGACCTGGACGGGACGGTCCCCGGTGTTCTCAACGGTCACGGTGGCCCCTGTGCGTCCTGCGTTGAGCTCCAGTTCTCCGTCACACGGCAGGACCTCGCCCGGAATCACGTCGGGCACGGCGGCCGGGTTGGTGCCCGGACCGATCGCGTCGTGCACGGTCACCAGCTTCTGGCCGTCGTCGAAGAACGCCTCGACCTGTACCGATCCCAGTAGGGCGGTCACGCCGGGCATGACGTCGTCGTCGGTGAGCACGGTGGCGCCGTGAGCAGCGGCCTCGGCCACCGACGCGCCCGCGCGGGCGGCTTCGACCACCTCGTCGGCGATCAGGGCCCGCGCCTCGGCGTAGCTGAGGGTCAGGCCCGCAGCGCGGTGCTTGCGGGCCAGCTCCGCAGCGAGGAACAGCAGCAACCGGTCTTCGTCCTTGGGGGTCAGATGCATGTCAGCCTGTGATCTCCGCGGCCCACGGGTAGTCGCGCAGGTACGGATCGGGTTCGATCGGTGCGGGTGACTCCCACACCTGGTAGATCAGGCCGTCCTCGGCGACGCGGCCGATCCGCGCGGTCTTGGTCACGTGGTGGTTCTCGCCGTCGACAGTCATCAACCCCTCGGGCGCGGTGATCGTGACGCCATCGGCCGCATTCTGGATCTCGGGCACGGCGAACGAATCCGCCTTCTCCACCATGGATTTCCACAGCATCACGGCGGCGTACGCCGATTCCATCGGATCGGAGGTCACCCGGTCGGCGCCGAAGCGTTTCTTGAAGTTCTCGACGAATGTGGTGTTCTGCGGCGAGTCCAGCGTCTGGTAGTAGTTCCACGACGAGAGCTGGCCGATCAGGGTGGGCGCGCCGATGCTGCGGACCTCCTCCTCGCCGACGCACATCGACATCACGGGCATCGCCTCGGCGGTCAGACCGGAGTTGCGGTACTCGCGGAAGAAGGCGACCAACGAATCACCCACCACCACGTTGAACACCGCGTCCGCGTCGGCGGTGCGGATCTTGTTGACGATCGTGGAGAAGTCGGTGCTGCCCAGCGGCGTGTAGTCCTCACCCTTGATCTCGATGCCGTTGGCCTGCGCGTAGGCCTTCACGATCGCGTTGGAGGTGCGCGGGAAGACGTAGTCGCTGCCCACCAGGTACAGCGACTTCACCCCCTGCTCTTTGAGGTAGTCTAGTGATGGGATGATCTGCTGGTTGGTGGTCGCCCCGGTGTAGAAGATGTTCGGCGAGCTTTCCAGCCCTTCGTACTGCTGACCGTAATACAGCAGCGCGTTGGCGTCCTCGAAGACCGGCAGCATGGCCTTGCGGCTGGCAGATGTGTAGCCACCGAAAACGACTGCCACACAATCGGACTGCACAAGCTTCTGAGCTTTCTCGGCGAACACGGTCGGTTCCGACGCGCCGTCTTCGCCGATGAGCTGCAGTTGCTTACCCAATACGCCGCCGGAGGCGTTCACCTCTTCGACGGCCATGACGATCGCGTCGCGGATCACCGACTCGCTGACCGCCAGACCGCCGGACAGCGAGTTGACGGCGCCCACCTTCACCGTGTCGCCGGAAGTGTCGACACAGCTCGCCTGTGCTGCGACGGCGCTGTCGTCGCCTGCCCGGCTACCACACCCGGCGGCCAACAGCGCCGTCACTGCGAGCACGGCGACTGACCCGCGGCGTAGCCCGCTCGTCGAACGTTTCGATGACCTGAACATCTTCAATGCCCTTTGCTTCGTGCTGTCGGTTCGGGCACTGCGCTGTGCCAAGTGTCGGTTTCCGCCAGCGTAGAAACGGTGCATGCCCGGTGCCTATGGGAGGAATCTCCCAATTCGCCGAACGGTTTTCGCGACCGCCTCGGCTTGGAAACCTCGCGGAAACATCGGCTGCTGATGATGACCGCACATATCGGGGTCAGTCGAAGGAAGCGTGCGATGTCCGGCATCTACGGTGACGTGCTGAGCAGTGGCGCCAGTCTGGAGACCCGTGCCCACGGCCTGCTCGAGACGCTGTCGGCGCGCGCGCAATCCTCGGCTTCGGCGATCTGTCTGTGGGATCCGATCCAGCGCAAGCACGTCGGCGTGGCCAACCATGATTATCCCGACACGGTGATGGAGCACTTCAACAGCTGGTTCGTCGAGAACGATCCGCTGTTCGATGCCATGCGGGTGCACGGACTCGGCGCCCTGCGTTGGCGGGACTTCCCCGAGTACCGCAGTGGATACTCGGTCAACAACGTCTTCCGGCCGGCCGGATTCGACGAGGGCCTGTCGGCGCGGCTGATCACCAGCGACGGAACCTACGTCGGCACCATTCACGTCAACTGTGACGACGCGCGGTTTCCCCGTGACCAGGACGTGGTCGAGATCAACACCCTGCGCCGACAGATGGCCGAGAAACTGGACTTCTCGCTGAGGCCCCGGATGGTCGCCGAGCTGATCGCCCCCGATGCCCAGGCCTGGGCCGTCGACGACTTCGGGCGAGCGCACCTGTTGCGGTGTGGCGACCTGTTCGAGCAGGCGCTGGACCCGGCTCTGATCGGTGATCTCGCTGCGGCGTTTTTGAAGTCGGCGGTCGGGGTCAGGCCCGATGTGCTGCGCCACCACGACGGGGTGTCCTGGTTGCACGTGCGGCGGATCGCCACGGCCGCACGGTATCGGGGCGACAGCCTCGGCGCGGTGCTGCTGGTGACTCGCAGCCCGCTACCGATGAGTGTCACGCCGCGGGAACTCGACGCGCTCACGCTGGCGGTGTGCGGGTTGACCAACGGTCAGATCGCCGCACAACTGTTCATCAGCGCACGGACGGCCGGCCATCATCTGGAAAGCGCTTCGGCCAAGCTCGGTGCGGCCAACCGCGCGGCGTGTGCCTCCCGGGCCGTCTCGCTGGGGCTTCTGTCAGCCGACGTGTTGCTGAATGTGTGTGGCCGGGAATCGATTGCCGTCTGAGCAGGTGATGTCGTCGCCGTGTGACGCTTCACGGATTTCGTCAGGGCAGGATCGGCGCCGGGTGCGGCAGTGGGTGGGCGCCCTGCGGGCGTAATCCGTCGAAGATGATGGCGAGGTAGCGCTGCCACAATAAAGGCGCTGGGGCGGAGAGGTTTTCGACCACATGAATCGGCGCGCACATCATGAGGAAGACATCTGCTTCGGTGATGTCGGACCGGATGGCTCCCGCGTCGCGGGCCCGGTCGACGAGAGCGCCGAGGCGGGCGTGCAAGTGATCTCGGACTTCGGTCACCCGGGGATCCTTCCCGCTCTCCGATTGGAGGAACGTCAGATCGTGCCGTTGCCGCTGATCGGCCGCCACGGTCAGGAACTCCAGCAGAGCCGCGCCCGGATCCTCGGCGTGGGCCAGCTCATCCGCGGCCTCGGCGAGCGTCGCGATGTGCCGGCACACAATGGCCGCGATCAAGTCCTCTTTCGTGGGGAAGTGCCGAAATACCGTGCCTTTGGCGACGCCCGCGCGGCGGGCGATATCGGCCACCGAGGCGGAGGCGCCGCGTTCGGCGAATTCTGCTTCCGCAGCGCTCAACAGCGACTCGCGGTTGCGCGCCGCATCCGCTCGAAGATTCACTGCCCGAGAATATCAAGTTTACCAATCGGTCACCTTGTGGTTGTCTCGATTGAACATGACCAATCGGTCACCTTAATCATCGGTAGTGAAAACACCTGGAGCACAGATGAAGATGGACGGCACCACGGCACTTGTCACCGGAGCCAACCGAGGAATCGGCCGCGCCTTTGCGATCGAGCTGATCCGGCGTGGCGCCAAGGTCTACGCGGCCGCGCGGCGTCCCGAGCTCGTCGACATCCCTGACGTGGAAGTGCTTCGGCTCGACATCACCGACCAATCATCGGTCGACGCGGCTGCTGGGTCCGCCGCGGACGTGGACCTCCTGATCAACAACGCCGCAGACACCGCCGGCGGAAAGCTGGTCACCGGCGATTTGACTGCCATCCGGTCGACCATGGATTCGAACTACTATGGCACTCTTGCAATGATCCGGGCCTTCGCGCCCATCCTGGCGCGCAACGGCGGCGGCGCGATCCTCAATGTGTTGTCGGCGGCGGCATGGATGACGGTCGAGGGCAATACCGCTTATGCCGCAGCCAAATCCGCGCAATGGGGCTTGACGAACGGCGTGCGTGTCGAACTTGCCGGGCAGGGAACCCATGTCGCCGCATTGGTGCCCGGACTGGTTGGAACCCAGACGCTGTTCGACTTCGCGAGCCGCAACGGAATCGAACTCCCAGAAGGTGTGGTGATCGATCCTGCCGATCTGGTGCGGCTGGCGCTCGATGGTCGGGAAGCCGGTGACCTCGAGATCATGGACCCGTTGTCGGCTGATGCGAAAGCCGCACTGGCCGGGCCGCCGCGCCCCCTCGCACTGGGGTGAGCGAGCGGTTCCGCAGGCGGATGCCGGACCGGGCGCCCCTCTGGACCCAGACCGGGGCACCGTGCCGAGGCTGCCGAAGATGCCCGCCGAAATCCGCGTCACGGCGGTGATCGAGAGCTGATATGCCCCACGGTGTTCGCGCTCCGATGCCGACAGGAGAGGATTCGGCGGGGAATAACCGCTCGCGGGTCACGCTTGAGTGGTGCATGACGTTCACACTCTCTGGTGACTCTGCCCTGCTCAAGCCAATTCAGGTCGGAGCCACCGCCGCGGCGAACCGAATCTTCATGGCGCCGCTGACGAGATCGCGCGCCGACGCCGACGGCACGCCGTCGTCGCTGGCTGCGGAGTACTACTCGCAGCGTGCCGAAGCCGGTCTGATCATCAGCGAGGCCACCGCGGTCTGTGAGCAGGCCAACGGCGCCTACGTGAACACTCCCGGGTTGTACACCGACAGGCAGCAGGACGCCTGGGCTGAGATCGCGTCGGCGGTACACCGCGCCGGGGGCAAGATGTTCGTCCAGCTGTGGCACGTCGGCCGCATGGCGCATCCCGAGATCAGCGGATTCGAGAACGTGGGTCCGTCGGCGATCGCTGCGGAGCTGCTGGCGCACACTCCCTCTGGGAAGAAGTCGTTGCCCGTGCCCCGCGCGCTCACGACCGGCGAGATCGCGGAAATCATCGGACAGTTCCGTGCCGCCGCGCGCCGTGCCGTCGACGCCGGCATGGACGGTGTCGAAATTCACTCGGCCAATGGGTATCTGCTTCACGAGTTCCTGTCCGACGTTGTCAACCAGCGCACCGATGCCTACGGCGGATCGCCGCAGAACAGGGCCCGGTTCACCGCCGAGGTCGTCGAAGCGGTCGCCGCCGAGATCGGACCGGATCGCGTCGGTTTGCGCATCTCGCCCGGGAACACCGCCGGGGACATGACCGAGGTCGACCAGACCAGCGCTTACGAATTGCTTCTGTGCCGCATTGCGTCGCTGAACATCGCCTACCTGCATGTGGTGAGTGAACCCTCGACGCCCACATTCGCCGCGATCCGCACCCAGTGGGAGGGGACGTTGGTGCTCAACACCCCCCGCGCCGTCGACACCGATTTCGAGCTGCTGGCCAATCTGGCCGACTGGGGAGTGATCGGAGCCGCCGCAGTGGGCAGGGCGTTCCTGGCCACCCCTGATCTGATCGAGCGCCTGAAGCTCGGCGCCGAGCCGAACGTGCCGGATGTGGCGACGTTCTACGCCCCCGGGCCCGTCGGATACATCGACTATCCGAAGCTTGACGAATGGGTGACGCCCCGGTCGGCGTAGGTGTGAACCGGTCGACCGGCGGGAAACACCCGAGGCATGGCTACCTATCGTGTTCTGAACCCCAAGGGCGAAGTCGTCGACACCAAGGACATCGAAAGCGCCGATCATGCGCACGCCTGGTTCGTCGACCAGAAAGCCGACAACTCCGAGTTGGGATGGCGGATGGAAGTCGAGCACGACGGCGAGTGGTCGTTCTTCGACGACACCGAAGGCTCGCCCGACTAACCGTTCCTCCGCGAGCAGACACAAACTCGCACGATCCACGCCCGAATCGTGCGAGTTTGTGCCTGCTCGCGGAAGAGATGCCCTCCAGAGTGCCCAACCAAGCGGTTGGGCGAGGCTGCTAGCATCGCGCACAGAGGAGCAGCCTCCCCGCGGGTGTAGATCCGCGAAACCCCTGACGAGGACCTGGAGAACGCATGTCCGAAGAAGCCTTCATCTACGAGGCCATCCGCACCCCGCGCGGCAAGCAGCGCGGCGGCGCCCTGAACGAGATCAAGCCGGTCAACCTGGTCGTCGGCCTGATCGACGAGATCCGCACCCGCTTCCCTGACCTGGACGAGACGCTGATCAGCGACCTGATCCTCGGCGTCGTCTCGCCGGTCGGTGACCAGGGTGGCGACATCGCCCGCACCGCGGGACTGGTCGCGAACCTGCCGGAGACCACCGGCGGTGTGCAGCTCAATCGGTTCTGCGCGTCCGGCCTGGAGGCCGTCAACATGGCCGCGCAGAAGGTGCGCTCGGGCTGGGACGACCTGGTGCTCGCCGGCGGTGTCGAGTCCATGAGCCGTGTCCCGATGGGCTCTGACGGCGGTGCCTGGGCAGCCGACCCGGAAACCAACTACCGCATCGGCTTCGTCCCGCAGGGCATCGGCGCCGACCTGATCGCGACCATCGAGGGCTTCTCCCGTGAGGACGTCGACACCTACGCGGCACGCTCGCAGGAGCGCGCCGCTGCCGCGTGGTCGGGTGGCTACTTCGCCAAGTCCGTCGTCCCGGTCAAAGACCAGAACGGTCTCGTCGTGCTCGACCATGACGAGCACATCCGTCCCGGCACCACCGTCGAGAGCCTGAGCAAGCTCAAGTCCGCGTTCGAAGGCGTGGGCGCGATGGGCGGGTTCGACGACGTGGCGCTGCAGAAGTACCACTTCGTCGAGAAGATCAACCACGTCCACACCGGCGGTAACAGCTCGGGCATCGTCGACGGCGCCGCGCTGGTGCTCATCGGTTCCGAGGCTGCAGGCACGTCGCAGGGCCTGACCCCGCGGGCGCGCATCGTGGCCACCGCCACCAGCGGCGCCGACCCGGTCATCATGCTGACGGGCCCGACCCCGGCGACCAGGAAGGTGCTCGACCGAGCAGGCCTGACGGTCGATGACATCGACCTGTTCGAGCTCAACGAGGCCTTCGCCTCGGTGGTGCTGAAGTTCCAGAAGGACCTCAACATTCCGGACGAGAAGCTCAACGTCAACGGTGGCGCCATCGCGATGGGCCACCCGCTGGGCGCCACCGGCGCCATGATCACCGGAACCATGGTCGACGAGCTGGAGCGCCGGGGCGCCCGGCGCGCGCTGATCACGCTGTGCGTCGGCGGCGGCATGGGTGTCGCGACCATCATCGAGCGAGTCTGAGCACGGGTCTGAAGGGACTAAAAGGACATGGCAGAGAACACCATTCAGTGGGACAAGGATGCCGACGGCATCGTCACCCTGACGCTGGACGACCCGACGGGCTCGGCCAACGTCATGAACGAGCACTACAAGGAGTCCATGCATAACGCCGTGGAACGCCTTGTGGCCGAGAAGGATTCGATCACCGGCGTGGTGATCGCCAGCGCGAAGAAGACGTTCTTCGCCGGCGGTGACCTCAAGGGCATGATGAACGTCGGCCCGGACAACGCGGCCGAGTCGTTCGCCGAGGTCGAGTTCATCAAGGCCGACCTGCGCAAGCTGGAGACCCTGGGCAAGCCCGTCGTCGCGGCCATCAACGGCGCAGCGCTCGGCGGCGGCCTGGAGATCGCGCTGGCGTGTCACCACCGCATCGCCGCCGACGTCAAGGGCGTGGTGATCGGCCTGCCCGAGGTGACGCTGGGTCTGCTGCCCGGTGGAGGCGGCGTGGCACGTACCGTGCGCATGTTCGGCATCCAGAAGGCCTTCATGGAGGTCCTCTCGCAGGGCACCCGGTTCAAGCCGGGCAAGGCCAAGGAGGTCGGCCTGGTCGACGAATTGGTCGGCAGCGTCGACGAGTTGATCCCCGCCGCGAAGGCGTGGATCAAGGCGAATCCTGACGCGCACACCCAGCCGTGGGACCAGAAGGGCTACAAGATGCCCGGCGGCACCCCGTCGAGCCCCGGACTGGCCTCCATCCTGCCGTCCTTCCCGGCGCTGCTGCGCAAGCAGCTCAAGGGCGCTCCGATGCCGGCTCCGCGGGCCATCCTGGACGCGGCCGTCGAGGGTGCGCAGGTCGACTTCGACACCGCCACCCGCATCGAGAGCCGCTACTTCGTCGGCCTGGTCACCGGCCAGACTGCCAAGAACATGATCCAGGCGTTCTTCCTGGATCTACAGGCCATCAACGGCGGCGCCTCGCGGCCGGACGGTATCGAGCCGGTCAAGATCAACAAGATCGGCGTGCTGGGCGCGGGCATGATGGGCGCGGGTATCGCCTACGTGTCGGCCAAGGCCGGTTATGACGTGGTGCTCAAGGACGTCACGATCGAAGCCGCCGAGAAGGGCAAGGCCTACTCGGAGAAGATCGAGGCCAAGGCGCTCGAGCGCGGTCGCACCTCCAAGGAGAAGTCCGACGCGCTGCTGGCCCGGATCACCCCGACCGCCGATGCCGCCGATCTCAAGGGTGTCGACTTCGTGATCGAGGCTGTCTTCGAGAACCAGGACCTCAAGCACAAGGTGTTCCAGGAGATCGAGGACATCGTCGAGCCGAACGCGCTGCTGGGCTCCAACACCTCCACACTGCCGATCACCGGTCTGGCGACCGGTGTGAAGCGCCAGGAGGACTTCATCGGCATCCACTTCTTCTCCCCGGTCGACAAGATGCCGCTGGTGGAGATCATCAAGGGCGAGAAGACCTCCGACGAGGCGCTGGCCCGGGTATTCGACTACACGCTGGCCATCGGGAAGACCCCGATCGTGGTCAACGACAGCCGTGGCTTCTTCACCTCGCGCGTCATCGGCACCTTCGTCAACGAGGCGCTGGCGATGCTGGGCGAGGGTGTGCCCGCGGCCAGCATCGAGCAGGCCGGTGCGCAGGCCGGCTACCCCGCGGCGCCGCTGCAGCTCTCCGACGAGCTGAACCTCGAACTGATGCAGAAGATCGCCACCGAGACCCGCAAGGCCACCGAAGCTGCCGGCGGCACCCACGAGCCGCATCCGGCCGAGGCCGTCGTGAACAAGATGATCGAGATCGGTCGTCCCTCGCGGCTCAAGGGCGCAGGCTTCTACGAGTACGTCGACGGCAAGCGCGTCGGTCTGTGGTCCGGACTCGCCGAGACCTTCGGCTCGGGCACGGTCGATATTCCGTTGCAGGACATGATCGATCGCATGCTGTTCGCCGAGGCTCTGGAGACCCAGAAGTGCCTTGACGAGGGCGTGCTCACCTCGACCGCCGATGCGAACATCGGCTCCATCATGGGGATCGGCTTCCCGCCGTACACCGGTGGCAGCGCGCAATTCATCGTCGGCTACCAGGGTGAACTCGGTGTGGGTAAAGAGGCGTTCGTCGCCCGTGCCAAGCAGTTGGCCGAGCGTTACGGCGAGCGGTTCAACCCGCCGGCGTCGCTTACGTCGTAATCGCTGACGCGAAGCCCCCGCGACCCCAAGCCCGGGTCGCGGGGGCTTCTGCGTGTCAGCGTCATCGGTTGGTCTGCCGGGTTATCGAGTACCGCGCCGGCCTCGGGTTGCTCGGACTGCAGAGGATCGTGCCGGTTCGACGCCGTGTGCGAGGCCGTTGGCGGAATGTACACCGGCGAGGAAGGGCAACACCGTCCGGAACGCCGGGATGTTCGCAAACTTGAGCCGGATCCTGCGCGCTCGGGACAACCGTCGGAAATACATGTCAGCCATGTTGGTCCAGTCGGGGGCACGCAGACAGTGGCCCTAGTGCCGATATTCATTAAGATAGTGCCATGCACACCGTGGCGATTCTCGCCTATGACGGGATGTCCGGATTCGAGTCGGGCATGGCAGCGGAGATCTTTGGCATGACCGAGTTGTCGGAGCGCTTCTCGGCCGGGTTGGTCAGGCCGTGGTACTCGGTGAAACTGTGCTCAGAGCCCAAGGAGATCCGGCTTCTCGGTGGAGCAATCGTTCGCACGTCGTACGGACTCGATGACCTGGCCGCGGCGGACACCATCGTGATCCCCAGTGTCCGAGACGTGAGCGAGCCGATTTCGCAACCGCTCATTGAAGCCATCAGGACGGCCGACGCGCGCGACGCGCGACTGGTGTCGATCTGCTCCGGCGCTTTCGCCCTGGCCGCGGCCGGGGCGCTGGACGGACGCCGTGCCACCACGCACTGGATTTACACGGATCTGCTGGGGCAGCGCTATCCCGGTATCGATATCGACCCGACTCCGTTGTACGTCGACAACGGGCGGGTCCTCACAAGCGCAGGATGCGCGGCGGGCCTGGATCTGTGTCTGCACATCGTGCGGTCCGACCACGGCGGTCGGGTGGCCAACGATGTGGCGCGCCGACTGGTGATCGCACCGCACCGGGCGGGTGGGCAGGCGCAGTACATCGAGACCCCGGTTCCGGAGCCTGCGGACGACGGTCGAATCGCGGCCGGAATAGCCTGGGCTCTGGCCAATCTCGACAGGCCCATCACTCTCGACGAGATGGCGGAGCGTTCGGCGATGTCGCGGCGGAGCTATCTTCGCCAGTTCGCCAAGGCGACCGGGACCACCCCGATCAGGTGGTTGATCACCCAGCGTGTCCAAGCCAGCCTCGCGCTGCTCGAAGCGAGCTCGCTGTCCGTCGAGCAGATCGCGGCTCGGGTCGGGTTCGAGTCGCCCGCGACCTTCCGGCATCACTTCGTCCGGCAGATGCGCACCACGCCGAGCGACTACCGCTGCGCTTTCACCGGACCAACTGTCAGGGACTCGGGGCCGACCACACACCGCAAATACTGACGCGATCGTCATGGCGGTCGCGTTCATTCGCCGCATGATGCCTTGGCCACGGTTGGTGAGACCGCCGGCCGCCCGTTCGAATGGCAGATTCGGCTCCCCGTGAGGGGGTCGTGCCACGCGGACTCCGCTAAGCTGTTTACCATTCGTTGCCAGCGCTGCGTGATCGCGGCGAATCTGCAGAGGTGAGGGTCGGACGGTGCAGGGTACGGGCAGTAAGCCGACTACTAGCCTCTTCCGTCTTCTCATTCAGGCTTTGCCAGATGTGACATCCCACGTGCACTTTACGTCAGGAATGGCGTGTATTCCGGTGCCCTAATTATTGTGCGCGCAAAAAAAATCGGGATTACGCAACCGCGGTCACGGCCGATGACTTAGGCTCGCGCTGCTGGATGCGGATCTAGCAGAAGGTGCGCATTCAGCAAACTACAGCGTAAAAGAATACGGCGTAGTACGGCGGTGCGTGACGAGGGGCGACGTCACGTCGCCGAAGTATGGTCGATCGCAGCTCAAGCGTCCTGGGGTGCTGATCGACTCGACGGGACTGACGCCGTGGCAAACGGAGGATAGTCATGTCTTCGACCCGCGCCCGGCACCGCGTCCCGCGCACAGACCGCACCTCCCCAGGGCCCGAGTTCTGGGCCGCCCGGGATCTCGTCGACAGCTCCGGCGGCCAAGCCCGGCACGCGCGAGCCGATGCGTCGGGGTTCGCACTTCCGGTCGGACGAGTCGGAGCGCTCGCCGTCTCACTCGGGATCGGGCTGGCTGTCGCCAACTCGGCGGGCGTCGCGTATGCGGACAGTGATTCGGATACTTCGGTTTCCTCGGGTTCGAACGATGCCGAGTCGACGTCGACAGAACCGCGAGCAGACACGAGCACTGGTGACGAATCTGAATCTGAATCCCACCCCGACACGGGGGACGTCGAGGCCGATCCCGACGATGAGGCGGAGAACGGTGATGAGGGCGCGTCAGGTGACACGGACCCAGACGTGCCGCTGTCCGACGAGGATGATCCGGTAGAGGCCGACCTCGGCGCAGACGATGGATCTGAGCAGCCCCCGCTGAGCGAGACACCCACTGAAGAATCCTCCCCGCCGGCGGATCCCGACGGCGCACCGGTCGGCTGGTCACCTGCCGGGGATTCCGGCGAGGCACCGCCCGTCGAAGAGTCCGTAGCGGAGCAAGACGAGTCGTCCCTCGATCCCGTCGACGAGGCAATGCCGTTGTCCGACAGCCTGATCGCCTCCGACGAAGCGACCACTGGCGCGCCGACGGCGCAGGCAAGCGTGACGCCCGACGCGTCGGAACCACCAGCCGAGGAGGCAGCGGAATCGGTCGACGTGTTCACCGCGCTGATCACCGGAATCGCCTCACCGTTGGTCGATCCCGCCACGCCCGCTCGGGCTCCCTGGTTCGATGCGTTGTTGGCCTGGGTCCGGCGCCAGATCAGCCACACGTTCTTCAACGAGTCTCCGGAGTGGGGACCGGTCACAAGCCAACAGGCCGTGACGGGGCAGGTCATCATCGATCTGGCTGCTCGCGATCCCAACGGTGATCCGTTGACCTATACCATCATTGCGCCCGAACACGGAACGGTGTTCAGGGATCCGCTCACCGGCAAGTTCGTGTACACCCCCAACAGCGTGGTGACCGGCAGTCCGCTGGTGGACAGCTTCAAGGTCGTCATCAGCGACTCATCCGAACATCTCAGGGGGCTCGCTGGCGTCGTCCAGGGAGTCCTGCATTTCCTGGCCCGCGTGATCGGCATCGCCGAACGCGACGATGTGACGTTGTTGATTCCCGTTGTAGCCAATCCGATCGTCGAGGCACCGCCGGTGGTTGTCGTGTCCCCGGCAGCCGGCGGCACCACAGGTACTGCGATCACGGTGAGCCCGATCGTGGTGATCACCGACCTGGACTCCGAGAAGCTTGCGTCGGCAACGGTGAAGATCAACGACCCTGCGAGCGGTGATGTGCTGGGTTGGGGCACGCTTCCAGATGGAGTCACGGCAACGACCGGAAACGGTTCGGTGACCTTCACCGGCGCCGCGTCGGTCGCGGCGTACCAGCAGCTCCTGCAATCGGTGACGCTGACCTCGACCGCGATCGGCGTCAAGACGGTCTCCTTCTCGGTGATCGATGACCAGGGCAATGTCAATGCGGTACCGGCGGGCACCGTCGTGACGGTGCTCGGGTTGCCCGTGGAGATGCCACCCCTCGTGGTTGTCTCTCCGGTGGCCGCCGGCACCGTGGGTTCACCGGTCACGATCAGCCCGATCGTGGTGATCACCGACCTCGATTCGGACGAGCTGGACTCGGCCACCGTCACTGTCAACAACCCTGGTGCCGGAGATGTTCTGGGGTATGGAGCGATGCCGGAGGGAGTGCACGCCGTTTACAGCGACGGAGTGTTGACCTTCACCGGTCGCGCCTCGGTCGACGACTACCGCCAGCTGCTGGCATCGGTGACGTTGACGTCCTCGGGTGCCGGGCTGAAGTCGGTGAGCTTTGCGGTTGTCGACTCCGAGGGCAACGCGAGTGTGGTCCCAGCCGCTACTGCTGTCACAGTGGTGGGGTTGCCGGTACAGACACCACCCCTGGTGGTCGTCTCGCCGGTGGCGGGCGGTATCACCGGGTCGCCGATCACGGTGAGTCCGATTGTGGTTGTCACCGACCTGGACTCTGACGAGTTGGATGCGGCCACGGTTGTGCTCACGGATCCGGTCGCCGGCGACGTGCTGGGGTACGGGTCGTTGCCGACCGGTGTCGAGGCGAGTTACGCCGACGGGGTGTTGACGTTCACGGGGCGTGCCTCGGTTGATGATTACCGTCAGTTGCTGGCGTCGGTGACCCTGACATCCACAGGTGCGGGACTGAAGGCGGTGAGCTTTGCGGTCACCGACGCCGACGGCAACACCAGCGCGGTGCCGGCGGGCACGGTGGTGACGGTGTTGGGCATTCCGGGAATCTCGATAGCGCCGGTTCTGGTGGTATCGCCCGCGGCGGCAGGGTCTGTCGGATCGCCGATCACGGTGAGCCCGATCGTGGTGATCACCGATCTGGACTCCGATGAGTTGGATTCTGCCACTGTGGTTCTGGGAAATCCGGTGGAAGGAGACACCCTCGGCTACGGCGAACTTCCGGACGGTGTGGAAGCAAGCTACGCCGACGGCGTCTTGACATTCACCGGGACTGCGTCGGTAGCGGTGTATCAGCAGCTTTTGCAGTCGGTCACGCTCACCTCGAGCACACCCGGCCTGAAGGCAGTGAGCTTCGGCGTCGTCGATGGGTCGGGCAATGGCAGCGCCGTGCCGGCTGTCACCGTGGTCACCGTCTTGGGCGCGCCCGGCGTGTCGATCGCCCCGGTGATCGTGACCACTCCCGTGGCTGCCGGCAGCACGGGATCTGCCGTCGTGGTGAGTCCGATCGTGGTGATCACCGACCTGGACTCGGACCAATTGAGTTCGGCCACAGTCACTGTGAAGGATTCGTCGCCTGACGATGTGTTGGGCTGGGGGAGCATCCCGGCTGGTGTCGATGCCAGCTATGTCGACGGCGTCCTGAGCTTCACTGGTGCCGCATCGGTGGACGAGTACCGGCAGTTGCTGCAATCGGTGACGCTGACCTCCGCGGGTGCCGGCTTGAAGTCGGTCACTTTCGCGGTGACCGACGCGCAGGGCAACACCTCCGCGGTGCCGGCGGGCACGGTGGTGACCGTGTTGGGTGTTCCCGGGGTATCAATACCGCCCGTCCTGGCCGTGCTACCGGCGGCAGCGGGTACGGCCGGATCGCCGATCAAGGTCAGCCCGATCGTCGTCATCACCGACTTGGACTCGAACCAGATCGACAGGGCCACAGTCACACTCTCCGAGTCATCATCCGGTGACGCGTTCGGTTATGGCCCGCTCCCCACGGGCGTGGACGTGACCTTCGCAGACGGCGTCTTGACGTTCAGTGGTCGAGCTTCGGCAGAGGTATACCGGCAACTGTTGCAATCGGTGACGTTGTCCTCGACGTCTGCAGGAATGAAGGTGGTGAGCTTCTCGGTCACTGATGCCGATGGCAACATCAGTGCAGTGCCCGCGAGCACGGTAGTGACTGTGCTGGGCCTCCCGGCAGTTTCCCTCTCGCCAGTGGTGGTGGTCGCTCCGGTGGCGGCCGGCACCGTTGGTTCTCCGATCAGGGTCAGTCCGGTCGTGGTGATAACGGATCTGGATTCTGAGGAGATCGGTTCGGCCGCAGTCACTATCAACGATCCAGCGGCGGGTGATGTGCTCGCCTGGGGCAGTGTCCCCGAGGGGATCTCCGCGGCGTACGCCGGCGGGGTGTTGACATTTAGCGGGTCTGCCTCGGTGGCGGTGTATCAGCAGTTGTTGCAGTCTGTGACGTTGACCTCGACGGGTGCGGGCCTGAAGTCGGTGTCGTTTGTGGTGGTTGATGCCGACGGCAACGCCAGTGCGGTGCCGGCGGCCACGGTGGTGACAGTGGTCGGGTTGGCTTCTGAGGTGGCGCCGTTGGTGGTGGTGTCGCCGGTGGCGGCCGGCAGCGCCGGGTCGCCGATGACGGTCAGTCCGGTCGTGGTGATCACCGATCTGGACTCTGATCAGATCGGTTCGGCCACAGTCACGGTGAACAATCCGTCGGCCGGTGATGTTCTCTCCTGGGGCGGTCTGCCGACCGGTGTGGATGTGCACTACGCCGACGGGGTGTTGACGTTCACCGGGTCTGCGTCGGTGGAGATCTACCAGCAACTTCTGCAGTCGGTGACGTTGACCTCGACGGGTGCGGGGTTGAAGTCGGTCAGCTTCGCCGTGACCGACGCGCAGGGCAACACGAGTGCGGTGCCGGCGGGCACTGTGGTGACGATCGTCGGGTTGGCTTCTGAGGTGGCGCCGTTGGTGGTGGTCTCGCCGGTGGCGGCCGGGGCGGTGGGGGCGCCGATCACGGTGAGCCCGGTCGTGGTGATCACTGACCTGGATTCTGATCAGATCGGTTCGGCCACAGTCACGGTGAATAACGCGTCGGCCGACGATGTGCTCGGTTGGGGTTCAGTGCCGGAGGGGATCTCCGCGGCGTACTCCGGCGGTGTTCTCACATTTGCCGGCTCTGCGTCGGTGGCGGTGTATCAGCAGTTGTTGCAGTCGGTGACGTTGACCTCGACGGGTGCGGGCCTGAAGTCGGTGTCGTTTGTGGTGGTTGATGCCGACGGCAACGCCAGTGCGGTGCCGGCGGGCACGGTGGTCACGGTGGTCGGGTTGGCTTCTGAGGTGGCGCCGTTGGTGGTGGTGTCGCCGGTGGCGGCCGGCAGCGCCGGGTCGCCGATCACGGTCAGCCCCATCGTGGTGATCACGGATCTGGACTCGGATGAGATCGGTTCGGCGACAGTCACTGTCAACGATCCAGCCGCCGGTGATGTGCTCGGTTGGGGTGCGGTGCCGGAGGGGATCTCCGCGGCGTACTCCGGCGGTGTGTTGACGTTCACCGGCGCCGCGTCGGTGGCGGTGTATCAGCAGTTGTTGCAGTCTGTGACGTTGACCTCCACGGGTGCGGGCCTGAAGTCGGTGTCGTTTGCGGTGGTTGATGCCAGCGGCAACGCCAGTACGGTGCCCGCGGGCACGGTGGTCACGATCGTCGGATTGGCTTCTGAGGTGCCGCCGTTGGTGGTGGTGTCCCCGGTGGCGGCCGGGGCGGTGGGGGCGCCGATCACGGTCAGTCCGGTCGTGGTGATCACCGACCTGGACTCTGATCAGATCGGTTCGGCCACAGTCACGGTGAACAATCCGTCGGCCGGTGACATGCTCTCCTGGGGCGTTCCGCCGACCGGTGTGGATGTGCACTACGCCGACGGGGTGTTGACGTTCACCGGGTCTGCGTCGGTGGAGATCTACCAGCAACTTCTGCAGTCGGTGACGTTGACCTCGACGGGTGCGGGGTTGAAGTCGGTCAGCTTCGCCGTGACCGACGCCCAGGGCAACACGAGTGCGGTGCCGGCGGGCACGGTGGTCACGGTGATCGGTCTGGTGACCGCGGTGCCGCCGTTGGTGGTGGTGTCGCCGGTGGCGGCCGGGGCGGTGGGGTCGCCGATCACGGTCAGTCCGGTCGTGGTGATCACCGATCTGGATTCTGATCAGATCGGCTCGGCGACAGTCACTGTCAACGATCCTGCGGCCGGTGACGAGCTCGGGTGGGGCAGTGTGCCGGCCGGTGTGGATGTGCACTACGCCGACGGGGTGTTGACGTTCACCGGCACTGCCTCGGTGGCGGTGTATCAGCAGTTGTTGCAGTCGGTGACGTTGACCTCGACGGGTGCGGGCCTGAAGTCGGTCAGCTTCGCCGTGGTTGATGGTGAGGGGAATGCGAGCGCGGTGCCGGCGGGCACGGTGGTCACGGTGGTCGGGCTGGCTTCTGAGGTGCCGCCGTTGGTGGTGGTGTCCCCGGTGGCGGCCGGGGCGGTGGGGTCGCCGATCACGGTCAGTCCGGTCGTGGTCATCACCGACCTGGACTCTGAGGAGATCGGTTCGGCGACAGTCACGATCAACGATCCAGCGGCGGGTGATGTGCTCGCTTGGGGTGCGGTGCCGGAGGGGATCTCCGCGGGATACTCCGGCGGGGTGTTGACGTTTAGCGGGTCTGCCTCGGTGGCGGTGTATCAGGAGTTGTTGCAGTCGGTGACGTTGACCTCGACGGGTGCGGGGCTGAAGTCGGTGTCGTTTGTGGTGGTCGATGGTGGCGGCAATGCCAGTGCGGTGCCGGCGGGCACGGTGGTGACGGTGGTCGGGTTGGCTTCTGAGGTGGCGCCGTTGGTGGTGGTGTCGCCGGTGGCGGCCGGCAGCGCCGGTTCGCCGATCACAGTGAGCCCGGTCGTGGTGATCACGGATCTGGACTCGGAGCAGATCGGCTCGGCCACAGTCACACTGAGTAACCCGGCGGCCGGTGACATGCTCTCCTGGGGCGGTCTGCCGGCCGGTGTGGATGCGCATTACGCCGACGGGGTGTTGACGTTTACCGGCACTGCCTCGGTGGCGGTGTATCAGCAACTTCTGCAGTCGGTGACGTTGACCTCGACGGGCGCAGGGCTGAAGTCGGTGTCGTTCACGGTGGTTGACGGTGGCGGCAACACGAGCACGGTGCCGGCGGGCACGGTGGTGACGGTGGTCGGGTTGGCGACCGAGGTGGCGCCGTTGGTGGTGGTCTCGCCGGTGGCGGCCGGCAGCGCCGGGTCGCCGATCACGGTGAGCCCGGTCGTGGTCATCACCGACCTGGATTCGGAGGCCGTGGAATCCGCGACGGTCACGGTGAACAATCCGTCGGCCGGCGATGTGCTCGGTTGGGGCGCGGTACCGGAGGGCATCTCCGCGGAATACTCCGATGGTGTTCTCACGTTCACTGGCGCGGCGTCGGTGGCGGTGTATCAGCAGCTGTTGCAGTCGGTGACGCTGACCTCGACAGGTCCAGGCCTGAAGTCAATCAGCTTCGCCGTGGTCGATGCTGACGGGAATGCCAGTTCGGTGCCGGCGGGCACGGTGGTCACGGTGGTCGGGTTGCCTTCCGAGGTGGCACCGTTGGTGGTGGTCTCCCCGGTGGCGGCCGGCAGCGCCGGGTCGCCGATCACGGTGAGCCCGATCGTGGTGATCACCGACCTGGACTCTGATGAGATCGGTTCGGCCACAGTCACGATCAACGATCCAGCCGCTGGTGATGTGCTCGGTTGGGGTGCTGTGCCGGAGGGGATCTCCGCGGAATACTCCGGCGGTGTATTGACGTTCACCGGCACCGCCTCTGTGGCGGTGTATCAACAGTTGTTGCAGTCGGTGACGTTGACCTCAACCGGTGCGGGCCTGAAGTCGGTGTCGTTCAACGTGGTTGATGGTGGCGGCAACGCCAGTACGGTGCCGGCCGGCACGGTGGTCACGATCGTCGGTCTGGTGACCGAGGTGGCGCCGTTGGTGGTGGTCTCCCCGGTAGCGGCCGGCAGCGCCGGGTCGCCGATCACGGTCAGCCCGGTCGTGGTCATCACCGACCTGGACTCTGAGGCTTTGGAATCCGCGACGGTCACTATCAACGATCCAGCCGCCGGTGACGAGCTCGGGTGGGGCAGTGTGCCGGCCGGTGTGGATGCTCACTACGCCGATGGTGTGTTGACGTTTAGCGGGTCTGCGTCGGTGGCGGTGTATCAGCAGCTGTTGCAATCGGTGACGCTGACTTCAACGGGTGCGGGCCTGAAGTCGGTCAGCTTCGCCGTGACCGACGCGCAGGGCAACACGAGCACGGTGCCGGCGGGCACGGTGGTCACGATCGTCGGGTTGGCGACCGAGGTGGCGCCGTTGGTGGTGGTCTCGCCGGTGGCCACTGGGACTGCGGGGTCGCCGATCACGGTGAGCCCGGTCGTGGTCATCACCGACCTGGACTCTGAGGCTTTGGAATCCGCGACGGTCACGATCAACGATCCGGCCGCCGGTGACGAGCTCGGGTGGGGCAGTGTGCCGACCGGTGTGGATGCTCACTACGCCGACGGGGTCCTCACGTTCACCGGCAACGCCTCGATAGAGGTCTACCAGCAGTTGTTGCAGTCGGTGACGTTGACCTCGACAAGCCCAGGCCTGAAGTCAATCAGCTTCACGGTGGTTGACGATGGCGGCAATGCCAGTACGGTGCCGGCGGGCACGGTGGTGACAGTGGTCGGTCTGGTGACCGAGGTGGCGCCGTTGGTGGTGGTCTCGCCGGTGGCCACTGGGACTGCGGGATCGCCGATCACGGTGAGCCCGATCGTGGTCATCACAGACCTGGACTCTGATGAGATTGCGTCGGCCGCAGTCATTATCAACGATCCAGCAGTCGACGATGTGCTCGCTTGGGGCGCCGTGCCGGAAGGCATCTCCGCGGCGTATGCCGGCGGCGTCCTCACGTTCACCGGGTCTGCGTCGGTCGACGTCTATCAGCAGCTGTTGCAATCGGTGACGCTGACCTCGACCGGTGCGGGATTGAAGTCCGTGTCATTCACGGTGACCGATGACCAGAGCAAGACAAGCCTTGTCGCGGGGACAGCGGTCACCGTCCTCGGACTGCCGACCGTGGCCACCCCGGTGTTACTGACGTCGGTGGTCAGCGTGTCCTACACCGCGGGTAGTACGTCCGGTGTCTCCATCGATCCTGGTCTGATCCTGCTCGACGCCGATTCGGAAACCATGACTGGCGCCACGGTGACGATCGCCAATCCCGCGGCCGGCGACGTCTTGACGTACGGCGGACTACCCGAAGGTGTCACCGCCACCTACGACCAGGGCGTGTTGACCTTCGTCGGCGGGGCCACGGTCAGCGAATACCAGCAGCTCCTACGGTCGGTGAAGTTCTCCAGTGAGTCGTCGGCACTGGCAACCATCAAGACCGTGTCGGTGCAGATCACCGATGACCAGGGACGTGCCAGTATCCCAGGGACAGTGGCGGTGACCGTCCTCTCCGTACCCGTTCTCGCCAAGCCCGTGGTCGTGACGTCACTGGCCAATGTCGTTTACACAGCCGGCAACTCGGGCATCCAGGTCGACTCCGGTCTGCTGATGCTCGATGCGGATTCGGCGACGATGTCGGGGGCTGTGGTGTCGATAATCGGCGGCGCCTCAGCAGGCGAGAGTCTCAGTTGGACATCGCAGGAGAGTATCACCGGAACCTACACCGATGGCGTCCTGACGTTCGAGGGCACCGCGTCGGCCGCCGCGTACCAGCAGCTGTTGCGGTCCGTGACCTTCTCGACGACGGGTGACGCGCTGGCGTCGATCAAGAGCATCTCGTTCGTCGTCACCGACAGCCAGGGCAACACGAGCGCACCGGGCTTGGTCGCGATCACCATCGTCAAGGCGCCGCTGAAGATCGCGCCGCTGGTGACCACATCGCCGGCCAACGTGTCCTATACCGCGGGATCCGGTGCCATCACTGTGGATCCACTGGTCAGCATTCTTGACCTCGACTCGACCGCTCTGCAGGGCGCGACAATCAGGATCTCCGGAGGATTCGCAACCGGCGACATGCTGAGCTTCACCGCGCCTCAGGGAATCACCGGTACCTACGACAGCGCGACCGGGACGCTGACGCTCACCGGAACGGCGAGCATCGCCCTGTATGAGCAGGCGCTGCGATCGGTGCAGCTGTCGACAGGGGCGGCGGCCCTCGCCACGTTGAAGACCGTGTCCTTCAACGTCACCGACGCCGAAGGGACGTCGGGGCTGCTTCCGGCGAATGTGGTGGTGACCGTGGTGGCTGCACCCGTCAATCTGTCGCCTCTGGTGACCACGCTGCTGGGGCCCATCTACACTGCGGGAAACAGTGCGGTGCAGGTGAATCCATTGCTGACGGTGATCGATCTGGATTCGTCGACCATGTCGGGGGCCGTCGTTCAGATCACCGGCGACTTCGCGGCGGGCGACATGCTCGGTTTCAGCCCGGTGGGTGACATCACCGGCAGTTACGACAGTGCCACCGGCGTCCTGACCTTGTCGGGTGCGGGCAGCACACTGCAGTACCAGCAGGTGCTGCAGTCGGTGACGTTCTCGACCAGCGCCACCGCTCCGACGGCCGTCAAGACAGTCACGTTCACGATCACCGACGCCCAGGGCGGCACGAGCCTGCCGGCCACGGCACTGGTGACGGTGAGGGCCAACCCCAGCCCCGTCCTCAGTGCGCCTCTGGGTGGGGGCCTGGTGCTACTCGGTCTTCCGCTGCTCAGCCCGCTGGCCGTGATCACCGACGACTCCGAGTACCTTCAGGAGGCCTACGTGCAGATCGTGGACAAGCGTGCCGGCGACAGTCTGGTATGGGATGCCCCGGCGCATATCCAGGCCTCCTTCTCGGGTGACACGCTGACTCTGGTAGGCCAGGCCACCGTCGCCGAGTACCAGGCGTTGATCCGGTCGATCAGAATCAGCAAGGAGTTCTCGGTGCTGCCGACCTCGCGCACGATCAGGATGCAGGTGCGGGATGTCCACGGGCTGTGGAGCAACATCGAGGAGAACTCGTCGCTGTTCCTGCTCGCATAGCGACGTCGCGATCAGGCTCAGAGGCTGTTGACTCGCGGCCTCGGTGATCCACAATGGGCACCGTGACCGATGGGTTTACCGAAAGGTTCGCGGCAGCGCTGAACGGCTATGCCGAGGAACAGTGCATCGAGTTCGAGGGTCGGTGGTATTCGGGCAGAGAGGTCGCGTCCTACGGTGAGCGCATTGCGGCGCTGCTGCGGGATGCCGGTGTCGCCGATGACGCGCCGGTGGGGTTGATCGTCCGCAACCGTCTGCATCATGCCGCAACCATCGCCGGGTTCCTGGCCACCGGGCGCACCGTCGCGATGATCTATTCGTTTCAATCCCCTGAGTCGATCGCGAGTGACATCGACACGCTG
Organism: Mycobacterium sp. 4D054; assembly: GCF_052245755.1. Classification (NCBI taxonomy): domain Bacteria; kingdom Bacillati; phylum Actinomycetota; class Actinomycetes; order Mycobacteriales; family Mycobacteriaceae; genus Mycobacterium; species Mycobacterium sp. 4D054. The sequence goes on along the minus strand of NZ_JBQQCF010000048.1, from coordinate 9,539 downwards.
AACCTGGCGGCGGTGGTCGGCGATCCGCAGGACTGGAATGCGCCCGTCGTAGCCGCGGCCGCTCGCATCGGCTCTGCGGGGCTGGCGATCTCGTTGGGGGATCCGCGCGTGGTTGGGGTGGACGGTCTCAACCGCTGCGACAGTTCGCGCCCTCATGCACCGGCTGAGCCGGGCGTCGCGCTGAAGATCCTCACCAGCGGAACCACTGGCCCGCCCAAGAGGCAGTCGATCCGTTTCGACGTGCTGGAGCGCACCGTCTTCAGCGTGACGGCCGGTGAGAAGGCGTCCGCAGGTGCACCGCCGGAGTTCGCGTACTGGCAGTTCGGCGGGATCGGGGTATGCCAGCTGATCGCGGGCCTCTACAACGGGCGGCGCATCGCGATGTTGGAACGCTTCACCGTCGAGGGCTGGGTCGACGCGGTGCGGCGGCACCGCGTGACCCGGTCCGGGGTGCAGCCCGCGGTCATCCGGATGCTTCTCGATGCCGACGTGCCCAGAGAGCATCTCCGGTCGCTGGAGTTCTTGATCAGTGCCTCGGGGCCCTTGGATCCCGAAACCCGCGACGAGTTCGAGCAGAAGTACCAGATTCCGATCCGGTTGGCGTATGGGGCAACGGAATTCGCGGGTTCGTTGTGTGCGTGGACGCCCGACGAGTTGGCAAAGTTCGGCAAGGAGAAACGCAACAGCGTGGGGCGGGCGTTGCCGGACACGACGTTGCGGGTAGTCGACCCCGACAGCGGCCATGAGCTGCCGACCGGGCAGCACGGCCTGCTTGAGGCCAAGGTCGCCTCGATCGGACCTGACTGGATCAGAACGACCGATATCGCCAGCATCGACGAGGACGGCTTCGTCTTCCTGCACGGCCGGGCCGACGGCGCCATCAACAGAGGCGGATTCAAGGTGCTGCCCGAAGCGGTGAGGCGGGTCCTGATCTCCCATCCCGGCGTGCGGGATGCATGTGTGGTCGGCGTGCCGGACGCCCGCCTTGGCCAAGTGCCGTTCGCCGCCATCGAGGTAGCGGCCGGTGCCCCAGTTCCGACCGAGGGCGAGCTCAAAGACCTTGTCCGGCAGGAACTTCCGGTCTACGCCGTGCCGGTTGCATTCACTGTCGTCGACGCGTTACCACGTAACGAAGCGTTAAAGGTGAGCCTGCCCGCCGTCGCTGCGCTCTACCCCGGTGCTGTGTGCCGCTGAGTCAGACACTGCCGAGATCCGCCGACAGCCAGTGTCTGGGCTCGACGAAAACAGCGACGCTGGGGCCGTGTTCGCGCCGGGCGAACTCGAGATAGCCGTCGACCTTCTCGGGTGGCAAGTACCGCTTGGTGACCTCGACCAAATGCTCGTCGGTCCCAGGCTCGATCCGAAGGACTGGCCCGTCGACGGCGACGTAGCGCACCGTGGGCTCCACTCGGTCTACCATCAGCGAGACGTGGCCACTGGACTCGATCAAGCGGTGCTTGCGCGAGCCGGCGCCGGTCGTGAACCACAGGTCACCACCCGGCGTGTACTGGTACCAGATGGGCACGGTCAGCGGGCCGCGTCCGTCTCCGGCGGCAACGGACAGTGCGGCGACGTGCGGCTCAGCGAGGAATTGCTCGCGTTCGTTCTTGGAAAGGGCCATGAATCGCAGGGTACTCACCGGCGGTGACTACCGGGTGCCCTTGGCTGTGGGGCTTAGAGTCGGGTGCATGCGTTTCGGTATCTTCATCCCGCAGGGCTGGCGACTCGACCTGGTTGGAATCGAACCGCGCGATCAGTGGCAGGTCATGCGTGATCTCGCGTCCTACGTCGATGACGGTGACGTCTGGGACTCGCTGTGGGTGTACGACCACTTCCACACCGTTCCCGTGCCTACCTCCGAAGCCACCCACGAAGCGTGGACCCTGATGTCGGCCTATGCGGCCACCACTTCGCGGATCAAGCTCGGGCAGATGTGTACGGCCATGAGTTATCGAAATCCCGCCTATCTCGCCAAGGTCGCTGCCACCGCTGACGTCATCTCCAACGGACGCATCCAGATGGGTATCGGCGGCGGATGGTACGAGCACGAATGGCGCGCATACGGTTATGGCTTCCCTTCGGCGGGGGTGCGGCTGGCGCGCCTCGACGAGGGCGTGCAGATCATGCGAGACGCCTGGCGTGACGGCGCGGTGTCCTTCAACGGCAAGCACTACCAAACCGACGGCGCCATTGTGGCCCCGCGCCCTCTGCAGCAGGGCGGGATCCCGTTGTGGATCGCCGGCGGCGGGGAGAAGGTCACCCTCCGCATCGCGGCGAAGTACGCGCAATACACCAATTTCACGTCTGAGCCCGACGGGTTCGCCCGCAAGTCACAGGTGCTCGCCGACCACTGTCACGACGTCGGCACCGATTTCGAGAACATCGTGCGTTCGGTGAACATCAACGTCGTTGTCGGTGATTCCGAGGCAGACGTCGAGGATCGGCTGTCACGGGTGCGCTCACGGATCAGCGGTTTGGCAGGGGAGCCGGCCGCCGATGCCATGCTGAGCTCGATGAGCACTCCCCAGGCCGGCAGCGGAACCCCCGAGCAGCTGGTCGAAGCGCTGCGGAATCTCCGTGACTTGGGCTGCGAGTACGTGATCTGCTATTTCCCGGAAGCCGCCTATGACCGCTCCGGGATCGAGCTTTTCGAGCGGCAGGTTATCCCGGCGCTCGGGTAGGGCACATCACGCCGACGCGTTGAGGGCCGGCCAGGCGGTGCCGCGGCCCGCATCTGTCGACGGCCGCGGCGTGCGACGAAGGCAAATACTGACGCTCCCGCCGTATTCTTTGGTTCATATCGGGACTTCGACGTCTCCGTGATCGGCCCGGGTATCGCCACTGGGCGGTGGCGTTAGCGGCCCGAGGGACTTCCTCAACGGCATCCGTCGATCCGAGCAACGTCGTACGCCAACCGAGCCGCTGTCGAGTGGTGGCGGGCCGCCGCTGTTGGCCAGGAGCCACCGCAGTGCGGTGTACGGCGAAGGCCTGGCTAAGTGCAGGTCGGTGACGTCGACTGCTGACAGGCGTCAGTTCTGCTTCTGTACGCAATTTTCTTCTAGGCAAATTTGCTCGCAGCTGCTAGCGTACCGGCGCGAACTGGGTCGTTGCTGATGCAACCAACATCGGATATGTTGCTCGGAACTTGCATTCGAAAACAATTTGGCAAATTTCGTTATCAGGGTCACGTTATTGCCTTAAGCTCACCCGTAGCTGGGCGTGCGCTGGACGTCGAGGCGCACGCCCAGCAAACCAAGTGCAGCTGTAGCTGGATGGTCGGGGAGATGCGGGTGTGCGCATTCAGGAGTGGCGGCGGTGAAGCTTCGCGCGAGCTGAGCCTTGTTCTGCCGCCGCACCCGAATGACCGGGGAGACGCGGTTTCAGCAACGGAGGACGAAGATGTGTGCAAACCCAGCCCGCCATAGCACGGTTCGGCGGCAGCAGCCGGACTTCTGGACCGTCGGGGACATGCTCGACGGCGGCGGGCGCGGAGGTTCCCCCCGGCACGCACGGAAGACGTCACTGAAGTACGCCGGCCCCATCGGACGGGTCGGAGCTCTTGCGGTCTCACTCGGAGTCGGGCTGGCCGTCGCGAACTCCGCGGGCGTGGCCTACGCGGACACTGACGCCGACTCGTCGGCGTCGAGCACCGGAAACGAATCAGGATCTGCCGGCCCGTCCGTCACAACGGACCCCGCGGAGACGGCACAGGACGGACCCGCTACCGACGCGGCCGAGGACGAAGAAGACGCCGATGACGAGGCCGGCGACTCCGAAACCGACGACCCCGAGCTCGACGACGCGCCGGAGCCAGATGACGATGCGGAACTGGACTCGGATCCGGAGCTGACGGCAGAGGATGCCGACGATGACGCGTCGGTGACCCCTGATGATCCCGACAGAACCCCCGTATCGGCTCCGGATACGGAGGTGTCGGCGCCGCCGCGTCCCTCCTCGGGGAGCGGCGAGGAGAACGAGCTGGTCGTCGACCCGGTCGAGGCCGTGGATTCCGCCGTGCCGGAACAGGCTTCGGCCCCTGAAACCGAGGTGGTGCCGATCTCCGGCGCCGGGGCAGTGTCGACTTCTGCCGCCGTGGAGGAAAGCACCGAGTCGGTCAGCTTCATGACAGCCCTCGTATCCAATGTGGTGGCGCCGTTGGCTGATCCGGATGCACCGGCGCCCGCCCCGTGGCTGGACGCGCTGCTCGCATGGGTGCGCCGCCAGATCAATCACACGTTCTTCAACAAGTCACCGGTCTACGGCCCGATCACCACCGAACAGATCGTCACCGGCCAATTGTTGGTCGACCTGCATGCCTCGGACCCCAACGGCGATCCGCTGACCTACGACATCATCCAGCCCGAGCACGGTTGGGTGTTCCGGGATGTTCTCACCGGCCGTTTCGTCTACACGCCTTACGAACTCGTCGCCGGCGACCCTCTGGTGGACAGTTTCAAGGTCGTGATTCGCGACGACTCAGAACACCTCACCGGCGCTTTGGGTGGGATCCAGAATTTGCTCCACGGAGTGGCCCGCCTGTTCGGTCTCGCCCAGGCGGACAACGTCACCGTCACCGTGCCGGTGTACGTCGATCCCGTCATCCAGCTGCCGCCGCTGATCACCCCCGTGGCGGGGCTCGGCTACACGCTCGGCGCTGACCCAGTGAAGCTCGTGTCGTCCGTGCTGGTCGCCGACGGGGATTCAGATCGCCTCGCTGAGGTGATCATCAAGATCGCCACGCTGGCCCAGCAAGGGGACCTGCTGGCCTACGCGGGAATCGAGGGCAATCCGATTACCGCGTCCTGGGACGCGCAAACCAACACCCTGACCCTCAGTGGTGTCGCGACGAAGGCGCAGTACAAGCAGGCGATCGAGGCCGTGACGTTCTCGGCGACACAGGGCGCATTGCTGGTGCGCGGCGTGACGATCTCGGCGACTGACGAACACGGTGTAGACAACCTCGCACCGGGATTCGTCACTGTCGGAGTCTGGCCTGAGATCAAGCTGCCTCCGTTGGTGACAGCGCTGCCCGGGCTCGGTCACACAATCGGCGACGACCCGACCAAGCTGGTGTCGGCGGTCGACATCGCTGACGGCGATTCGGACTTCCTGTCCAAGCTGGTCCTCACGATCGCCACGTTGGCCCAATCCGGCGACGAGCTGGGTTATGTTGCGCCGTCGGATAATCCGATCCTGGGATCGTGGGATGCGGAGTCCAGGACGCTGACCCTGTACGGGGTCGCGACCAAGGCACAGTACGAGGAAGCGCTGAAGGCCGTCACGTTCTCGGCGACCCAGGGTGCGCTGCTGGTGCGCGGCGTCACGATCTCGGCCACCGACGCCGACGGAGTGGACAACCTCACGCCGGGATTCGTCACAGTCGCGGTGTTGCCGGCGGTCCAGCTGCCGCCGCTGGTGACACCCCTTCCAGGACTGGGCTATACGCTCGGTGAAGATCCGGTCAAGCTCGTGTCGGCGGTCGACATCGCCGACGCCGATTCGGACTTCCTGTCGAAACTCATCCTCAAGATCGCCACGCTGGCCCAAGACGGTGACGTCCTCGGTTACGTAGCGCCGTCCGGCAATCCGGTCGTCGGCTCGTGGGACCCCGACACCAGGACGCTCACCCTTTCCGGGGTGGCGACCAAGGCGCAGTACGAGGAAGCGTTGAAGGCCGTGACTTTCTCCGCGACGCAAGGTGCGTTGCTGGTCCGCGGGGTGACCATCTCGGCCACTGACGAAGACGGCGTGGAGAACCTCGCGCCGGGGTTGGTCACGGTCGGGGTCTGGTTCGCAACGCAGCTGCCCCCGTTGGTGACCCCGATCGGCGCACCGACCTTCACGCTCGGGTCCACCCCGGTCAAGGTGGTCACGGCAGTCGACATCGCTGACGGGGACTCCGATTATCTATCGGAGGCCGTGCTGAAGATCGCACTACTGGGTCAATCCGGCGATCTGTTGAACTACACAGCGCCCAACGGCAATCCGATCACCGGCTCCTGGAATGCCGCGACGAGGACGCTGACGCTGTCGGGCGTGGCCACCAAGGCGCAGTATGAGGAGGCGCTCAAGGCGGTGACGTTCTCGGCGACCCAGGGTGTGGGCATCGTGCGCACCATCACCATCGATGTCACCGACGACAGCGGAGTGCAGAGTCTCACCTCCGGAGTGATCCTCGCTGGTGCGCGGTGGTCTCTGCCGCCGTTGGTCACACCAGTCGGAGTGCCCACCCACACGCTCGGCGCCACCCCGGTGCGGTTGGTATCCGGAGTGGACATCGCCGACGGGGATTCGGCATTCCTGTCCAAGGCTGTGCTGAAGATCGCGCTCCTCGGCCAGACCGGTGACGCACTCGGGTACCTTGCAGCGCAAGGCAGCCCGATCACCGGTTCCTGGAATGCCGCGACGAGGACGTTGACCCTGTCGGGCGTGGCTACCAAGGCGCAGTATGAGGAGGCGCTCAAGGCGGTGACTTTCTCGGCGACCCAGGGTGTGGGCATCGTGCGTACCGTCACCATCGATGTCACCGACGACACCGGGGTGCAGAGCCTGACGTCCGGGATTGTTCTCGCCGGCGCCAGAAATCCGTTGCCGCCATTGGTCACGCCGTTCGGTGGAAGGTCGTACACGATCGGCAAGCAGCCGGTGCGTCCCGTCTCGGCTGTGGACATCGTCGACGCCGACTCGGACTACCTGACGCGCGCGACCGTGGAAGTCACGCTCTTCGGCCGTTCCGGAGACGTCCTGCAATTCAGCGGGCTGGACGGAGTGCCGATCACCGGCACATATGACGCGGGCAATAGAACGCTGACGCTGACGGGGACCGCCACCAAGGCCCAGTACGAGGCGGCCCTGAAGGCAGTCACATTCACCGCGACCAGCGGCGGTTGGACCACAAGGACTTTGGTGGTCAGAGTCACCGACGACGCGGGTGTGCAGAGCGCAGCAGGCCTGCTCACGCTGTCGGTTTGGTGATCGAAACCTCTTCCGTCAGGTAGCCAGCCGGGCTCACGGCCGGTTACCGGCGGACGGGGCGCGTCGTCACGGCGCGCCGGCACGGTCCTCGTGACCGTCGAAACAGCGTTCCCGCTGGGACCGCTGCAAGTGGCAAGACGAAGGACTGCGTATGTGTGCAAACCCGGCCCGTCACCGCGCTCAGCGCAAGGGAGAGTCTTTTGTCGGCGCCGGATTCTGGGCCGCGAGAGAGCTGCTGGAGTCGACGGGAGCGGCCGGCTCTGCCCGGCATGCGCGCCGAGGACCGTCCAAGTATGCCCTCCACATAGGACGGGTCGGTGCGCTGGCGGTTTCGCTGGGCGTCGGGCTGGCGGTCGCCAACGCCAACGCAGCTGTTGCATACGCAGATAGCGAATCGGATGCGGCAGTCTCCGGCGCCAAGTCTGAATCCGCGTCACCGCACGAGACACCGCCGGCGCAGGACGAAGCAGACGGTGCCGCCGACGACGACGAAGACTCCGGTGCGAGCCGCGATGAGCCTGGAACAGAAGAACCCGATCACGAGCAGGAGGTCGATCCGCCCGCCGACGACCCGGATGCGGAACCTGTGGATGACGAAGACGACGAAACGACGTCACCCGAAAACTCCGGCGGGACCGCCGATACCGAGACACCGGCAGACAAACCTGCCGTCGAGCCGACAGTGCCTACTCGCGACCTTGACGAGACGGACGCTACACGCGATGAGCCGATCGACGACTCCATTGGCGAGCCCGTCGACGACACTGTGGTCGACGAAGCAGGTGAAGACGATTCCGCGGCCGTCGGCGATGTCGCGGTGGTCGATGTCGTCCGCCCGGTCGCCGAACCTGTGGAACGCGCCGCGGCAGCCTCTAAGGACGACATTGAAACCGTCGACATCGTCTCCACTCTGGTGTCCACTGTGGTGTCGCCGTTCGCCAATCCGAATGCGCCTGCACCGGTGCCCTGGTTCGACGCGTTATTGGCCTGGGTGCGTCGCCAGATCACCCACACGTTTTCCAACAAGACTCCCGTGTACGGCCCCATCACGGTCGAACGAATCTTCACTGGCCAGTACTTCATCGATCTGAACGCGACCGACCCCAACGGCGACCCGCTCACATACGAGATCATCCAGCCGAAGAACGGACTTGTGGTCAGAGATCTGATCACCGGGAAGTTCGTTTACACACCGACAACCGTCGTCACCGGAGCGCCGCTGCAGGACACGTTCCAGGTCGTCATCAGGGACGACTCCGAACACCTCACCGGCGCGTTAGGGTCTATTCAGAAGTTGCTCCACGGTGTGGCAAGGCTTTTCGGCCTCGCACAAAAGGACAACGTGACCGTCACCATCCCGATCACGCTCGACCCGATCGTGCAGCTACCTCCCACGGTGGTCACCGCCGGGCTTCCGGTGTTCAAGCTGGGGAACTCGCCGGTCAAGGTACTGTCGTCGGTGATCATCACAGACGCCGACTCAGACCAGATCTCCAAGGCCACGATCAGGATCGCGACGTCGGGTCAAGACGGCGACGTCCTCGCCTACGCACCTCCGGCGGGCAGTCCCATCACGGCGACGTGGGACGCGGCGACGAAGACTTTGACGTTGTCCGGACTCGCGACAGCCGACCAGTACGAGCAAGCGTTGCTGGGCGTCACTTTCACCGCGACCAAGGGCGGACTGCCTCGCGGCGTCGCGATCACGGTCACCGATGACACCGACAAGCAGAGTTTGGTTCCGGGTGCTGCGGTGGTGACGGTGATCGGGTTGCCGCCGGCCATCACGGTGGGTGGTTTGCCGATTTTCCGGCTGGGTGGTGCCCCGGTGAAGGTCGTGTCGTCGGTGAGCATTCTCGATGGCGATTCGCAGAATCTGTCCAAGGCGACGCTGACGGTTGGTTTGGGTTACAAGTCCGGGGATGTGCTGAATTTCAGCGGTATTGACGGCAATCCGATCACCGCGAGCTGGGATGCGGCCACCCGCACGTTGACGCTCTCGGGTGTGGCCACGATTGAGCAGTACGAGACGGCGATCAAGGCGGTCACCTTCACTGCGACCGAGGGTGGACTGTCTCGGACGGTGTCGGTGTCGGTGACCGATGACACCGATAAGGAGAGTTTGGTTCCGGGTGCTGCGGTGGTGACGGTGATCGGGTTGCCGCCGGCCATCACGGTGGGTGGGTTGCCGATTTTCCGGTTGGGTGGTGCCCCGGTGAAGGTCGTGTCCTCGGTGAGCATCCTCGATGGCGATTCGGACAACCTGTCCAAGGCGACGTTGACCATTGGTGGTCTGTCGTATCGCTCCGGGGATGTGCTGAGCTTCAGCGGTATTGACGGCAACCCGATCACCGCCTCGTGGGATGCGGCAACCAGGACTCTCACCTTGTCCGGGGTGGCGTCGATTGAGCAGTACGAGGCCGCGATCAAGGCGGTGACCTTCACTGCCACTGAGGGTGGGTTGTCGCGTTCGATCACGGTGTCGGTGGTCGATGACACCGACAAAGAGAGCCTGGTCCCGGGTGCTGCGGTGGTGACGGTGATCGGGTTGCCGCCGGCCATCA
>NZ_JBQQCF010000047.1:0-41396 GCF_052245755.1 Mycobacterium sp. 4D054 | reverse complement strand
CTGGCCTCCGCAGAACTCATGCTGGACATCGAATGTGTCGAGCGAGCAGGGCGATAGATCAGCGGCACCTCGGGTGCATCGGCAATCCATCCAAGATCACCGACACAAGGATGGTGCACCAGTGAGCGGCGATGAGCCGCTTGCGCGAAGGGCGCAGAGCGCAGCGGCGGTGCAGGACCTGATCGAGCAGACGCTCAAGGAACACGACCTGGAGTACAGCCACCATGACGGCGGGGCCGGCGGGCTGCCCGGGCTGGTCGTCGCGCTGCCGGGAGAGCGCAGGCTCAAGACCAACACGATCCTTTCCATCGGTGAGCACTCGGTGCGCGTCGAGGCGTTCGTGTGCCGGAAACCCGACGAGAACCACGAAGGCGTCTACCGGTTCCTGCTCAAGCGCAATCGCAGGCTCTACGGCGTCGCCTACACTCTCGACAACGTCGGCGACATCTACCTCGTCGGCCGGATGGCGCTGGCCTCCGTCACCCCCGACGAGGTCGACCGTGTGCTCGGGCAGGTGCTCGAAGCGGTGGACTCCGACTTCAACACGTTGCTGGAGTTGGGTTTTCGCACCTCCATCCAGAAGGAATGGGAGTGGCGGGTATCGCGCGGGGAGTCGCTGAAGAACCTGCAGGCCTTCCAGCACCTCATCACCGACGACCGCGACGACGACTGGACCCGGCCGTGAGAAGATCAGCCCATGGCTGAAACCTCGACGCTGATCCTGCTCCGCCACGGCGAGAGCGAGTGGAACGCGCTGAACCTGTTCACCGGTTGGGTGGACGTCGACCTCACCGACAAGGGCAGGGCCGAGGCGGCACGCGCCGGTGAGCTCCTCAAGGCGCAGGACCGGTTGCCCGACGTGCTGTACACGTCGCTGCTGCGCCGGGCCATCACCACCGCCAACATCGCGCTGGACAAGGCCGACCGGCATTGGATCCCGGTGCACCGCGACTGGCGCCTCAACGAGCGCCACTACGGCGCGTTGCAGGGGCTGAACAAGGCCGAGGTGAAGGCCAAGTACGGCGAAGAGCAGTTCATGGCGTGGCGCCGCAGCTACGACACCCCGCCGCCGCCCATCGAACCCGGCAGCGAGTTCAGCCAGGACCGCGACCCGCGATACGCCGACATCCCCGGCGGCCCCCCGCTGACCGAGTGCCTGAAGGACGTCGTCGAACGCTTCATCCCCTACTTCACCGAGGTGATCGTGCCGGACCTGAAGGCCGGTAAGACCGTGCTGATCGCCGCGCACGGCAATTCGCTGCGGGCGTTGGTCAAGTACCTCGACGGGATCTCCGACGAAGACATCGTCAGCCTGAACATCCCGACCGGTATCCCGCTGCGGTACGACCTGGACGAGAACCTGAAGCCGACGGTGGCCGGCGGCAGCTACCTCGACCCCGAGGCTGCGGCCGCGGGCGCCGCGGCCGTGGCCGCCCAAGGCGCCAAGTAATCCTGCGGTGACGTCGGGCGAACGCCGGGTGAACAACCGGGGACATGAGACCGAACTTCCGGCTCCGACGTTGTGACATGTCCCGTTTTGGCCGCTCGCCGCTGGGATGACGTTCACCGAATGCGTACGATTTGCCCGTGAGTGTCGGATCGGCGCTGCTTCTCGTAGCGGTGGTGGCACTGCTCGCATCGGCGGTCGGTGTGGCGTGCGGAGTGCTGGTGGCGCCCCGGCTTCGAGACGGCCGTCAACGGCGATCCAGCGAACAGATCGGCCTCACGGTGTCGCAGATGCTGGATTACATCGTGTCCCAGGCTCCGGTCGGCATCGCGGTCGTGGACACGTTCCGTGACGTCGTCTACACCAACGACCGGGCCGAGGAGTTCGGCCTGGTGCGTGACCGGCTACTCGATGACCAGGCATGGGGGGCCGCGGAACGCACGCTGCTCACCGGTGAGCCCATCACCTTCGACCTGTCGCCTCGCCGGCGCAGCCGTCCTGTCCGGGCGGGGCTGTCGATCCGCGGACACGCGCAGCTGCTCACCGATCAGGACCGGCGGTTCGCGGTGGTCTACGTGACCGATCACTCCGAGCAGGCGCGAATGGAGGCGACTCGCCGCGACTTCGTCGCCAACGTCAGCCATGAGCTCAAGACCCCGGTCGGTGCGCTGGGGGTGCTCGCGGAGGCCGTGCTCGCCTCGGACGACGACCCCGACACCGTGAAGCACTTCGCCGGCAAGATGGTGGCGGAGTCGACCCGGCTGGCCGACATGGTCGGCGAGCTGATCGAGCTGTCCCGGCTGCAGGGCGCCGAACGGCTGCCCGATCTGGAAGCCGTCGACGTTGACACCGTGGTCTCCGAGGCGCTGTCCCGGCACAAAGTCGCCGCCGACAACGCCGATATCGCCGTCACCACCGACGCACCCACCGGGTTTCAAGTGCTGGGTGACCAGACGCTGCTGGTGACCGCCATCGCGAACCTGGTGTCCAACGCTATTGCATACTCGCCCAACGGATCTGCAGTCTCAATCAGCCGCAGGCGGCGGGGCGACAACATCGAGATCGCGGTCACCGACCGCGGTATCGGCATCGCCCCGGAAGACCAGGAGCGGGTCTTCGAACGGTTCTTCCGCGTCGACAAGGCGCGGTCGCGGGCCACCGGCGGTACCGGTCTGGGGCTGGCGATCGTCAAGCACGTTGCCGCCAACCACAACGGTTCCATCCGGCTGTGGAGCCAGCCGGGCACCGGCTCGACCTTCACCTTGTCTATTCCTGCCTATCACCGCGGCGCCGACGCCGACGGTGCCGACGACCCCGAAGAGCGAGAGGGCTGATGCATCGATGACCAGCGTGCTGATCGTGGAGGACGAGGAGTCCCTGGCCGATCCCCTGGCCTTTCTGTTGCGTAAAGAAGGTTTCGAGACCACCGTGGTGACCGACGGGCCGGCCGCGCTGGCCGAGTTCGACCGCGCCGGCGCCGACATCGTGTTGCTCGACCTGATGCTGCCCGGGATGAGCGGCACCGACGTGTGCAAGCAACTGCGGTCGCGGTCGAGCGTCCCGGTGATCATGGTGACGGCCCGGGACAGCGAGATCGACAAGGTGGTGGGACTCGAACTCGGGGCCGACGACTACGTCACCAAGCCGTACTCGGCGCGTGAGCTCATCGCCCGGATCCGGGCCGTGCTGCGCCGCGGCGCCGACAACGACGAGATCGGCGTCGGCGACGCGGTGCTGGAGGCCGGACCGGTCCGGATGGATGTGGACCGGCACGTGGTCAGCGTCAACGGGCAGCCGATCACGTTGCCGCTCAAGGAGTTCGACCTCCTGGAGTACCTGATGCGCAACAGCGGGCGGGTACTCACGCGCGGGCAGCTCATCGACCGGGTATGGGGGGCCGACTACGTCGGGGACACCAAGACCCTGGATGTGCACGTCAAGCGGCTGCGCAGCAAGATCGAGACGGACCCGGCCAATCCCGTTCACCTGGTGACCGTGCGGGGGCTGGGTTACAAGCTCGAAGGCTGACCCGTCGCGGCGCTGCTCCCCGGTATCCCGGTTTGCGGTGAGATTAAATCTCGGTGCTGACGCCCTTAATGGCAACCACCGTTAATTCGTGATCTTGGTAACAGTCGACAGGTCGTTTTCGTTGTCTTCTGTTTGCTAACTCTGCACAAGATCGCACAAAATTACGCGACACCACAAGCGTCGGTGTCTCATGAACTTCCACGGTTATACGGTCTACCAGCTGGTACATGCCCGAGTATTAACGCGGATGTCGATACACAGCTAACTCTCAGAATCGGTTAGCTAGATCCAAAATACCTTGCCTAGCGCGTCGATTGACGCACTGATAACGTCCCGCGCTAACGCCGAACGGCCACGATCTGTCGCCGTAGCGAACGCAGTGAGGTTTGCAGCCGAATGTGCTGACTGCACCTGTGCGGCCGCCGGCGGACCGGTCCGAACCACGGGAACCTGACCCGGAACAGAGGGAGTCGAGCAGTGACTGAACTGGCGGCGCAGAACGGGCACGACACGACCGCGACGATGCGGGCCACCGGCCTGATCGACGGCCGAAGCGCGCGCACGGCGGCGGGCCGCACGCCTGCCGCGTCGGCGATGACGGTCAGCCTGGTCATCCCGGTCCGCAACGAGGCCCGCAACGTCGCGTGGGTGCTCGAACAGATCACCGACGACGTGGACGAGATCATCCTGGTCGACGGCAGATCGACCGACGCGACCGTGATCACCGCGCGCAGCTACCGCCCCGACATCACGGTGGTGTCGCAGCAGGGGACCGGCAAGGGGGATGCGCTGCGCGCCGGCTTCGCCGCCGCCACCGGCGACGTCGTAGTGATGATGGACGCCGACGGCAGCATGGCCCCCCAGGAGATCCGGCACTACCTGCACTTCCTGGCCAACGGCTACGACTTCGTCAAGGGTTCGCGGTTCATCGCCGGCGGCGGGTCGCTGGACATCACACCGTTCCGCCGGGCCGGCAACAAATTCCTTCTTGCGGTGTTCAACTCGCTGTTCGACAGCGAGCTCACCGACCTGTGCTACGGGTTCTGTGCCTTCCATCGCCGGTATCTCGACTTGTTGGCCTTGCAGGCAACGGGTTTCGAGATCGAGGCGGAGATGACGGTGCGCGCCAGTCAAGCGGGGCTGCGCATCGCCGAGGTGCCCAGCATGGAGATGCCGAGGCGCTACGGCACATCGAACCTGCACGCCATCCGGGACGGGATCCGGGTGCTGCGCACGGTGTTGCGCAACCACCGGTCGGGCGTCTCGGGCCGCGTGGCCCAGGCGCTGGCCGCCGAGAAGCGCTCGGCGTAGCGATCATCCGGGGGGTTGACGACGTGACCAGCATCATCGCCTCGACGTCGCCGTCGAGAACACCGCGCGAGCGCAAAGCCCGTCCCGCAGTGTCGATCTGCATCCCCGCCTACCAGGCGCAGCGCCATCTGGGCGCGACCCTGGACAGCGCGCTGGCGCAGGACAGCGACGACTTCGAGGTCGTGGTCGTCGACAACAACAGCTCCGACGGCACCGGCCGACTACTCGACGGGCTCACCGATCCGCGGGTTCGGGTCCTGCGTAACGACGTGACCGTGCCGATGATCGACAACTTCAATCTCGCGATCCGCCGCAGCCGCGGCCGCTACGTCAAACTCGTTTGCGCCGACGACATTCTGGCGCCGGACTGCGTGCGGGTACAGGCGGCCGCGCTGGAGGCGATGCCCGAGGTCACGCTGGTCTCGGCGCGGACGGACTTCATCGACGACGCAGGCACGATGATCCGGCCCGACCGGGGCCTGCCGGGCATCGAGGGCAGGCGGCCGGCCGACCACGTCGTGCGCCGCATCGTCCGCAGCGGCACCAACCCGATCGGCCCGCCGGTCGCCGCGATGTTCCGGCGCGCCGACTTCGACCGCTGCGGCGGGTTCCGGCACGTCAGCTCGTTCCTCAGCGAGCTCGACCTGTGGGTGCGTCTGCTCGGCCGCGGCGAGTTCTACGGCGTCCCGAGAACTCTCGCGGCCTTCCGGATCGCCAGCGGTTCCACCACGGCGCTGACCTCCGCGCGGTCCCAGCTCGGGCAGATCCTCGGGTTCTCCGGCATGCTCGCGGCCGACCCGGCCTGGAACGTCACCGTCGGCGACCGCATCTACGGCCGTGTCCGGTCCTGCGACATGCAGCTCCGGCGCACCGGTCTCTACGCGTTGAGCACGATCCGCAGCCGCAGGAGCGCACATGACCATTGAGCACGTCCGCAACCACCGGGTACTGCCGCACGTTCGGCGGGCCGAACTGCGGCCGGTGGAAAGCCTGTCCGTCGTCATCTGCGCCTACACCACCGAACGCTGGGACGACCTGTGCCGGTCGGTCGAGTCGGTGCTGGCCGACCGGGGCCCGCAGCTGCAGGTCGTCGTGGTGATCGACCACAACGACGAGCTCTACGTGCGCGCAATCGTACGGTTCGGCCACGATCATCGAATCCTGGTGCGTCACAGCGACGGTCCGCGTGGGCTGTCGGGGGCTCGCAACACCGGAGTGGATTTCGCCGACGGCGAGGTGGTGGCGTTCCTCGACGACGACGCGGCCGCCGAACCCGGATGGAGCCGGGCCCTGCTGCGGCACTACGACAATCCCCGCGTGCTCGGGGTCGGCGGCTCCGCGGCACCGGTCTGGCCGGACGGCCGCCCCCGTTGGATGCCCGCCGAGTTCGACTGGGTGGTCGGCTGCAGCTATACCGGCCAACCCGAGCGTCTCGCACCGGTGCGTAATCCGTTGGGCTGCAACATGTCGCTACGCAGGTCCGCGCTCGACGACATCGGCGGATTCCGCCCGGAGGTCGGCCGGGTCGGAAAGAAGCCGGTCGGCGGCGAGGAGACCGAGCTGTTCCTGCGGCTGCGCACCATGCGACCGACCGGCCGGGTGCTGCTGGATCCCGCTGCGTCCGTGCGGCACTACGTCAGCAGCGACCGGGCGACGCTGCGGTACTTCGTCAGCCGCTGCTACCACGAAGGCTTGTCCAAGGCGGTGGTCACCCGGCTGGCCCGGGCGTCGCGGCCACTCGACAGCGAACGTGCCTACACCACCAGGGTTCTGCCGCGTGCGGTGGCCCGGGAAGCAGTGTCCCTGCGCCGCGGCGGCCGGGCCAGAGCGGCGGTCATGGTGCTGGGGCTCGGCGTCACCACCGCCGGCTACCTGCGGGGCAGGCTCACCCGGCGGAGCAGCTGAGATGACCGACCTCACCGTCCCCGACGTGACGCTACGCCCCGTGCTCGCCGGTGCGGCGCGGCCGGACTGGGACGGCGCGCTCTGGGTGGGCGAGATCTGGGCGGACGCGTGCGGCGTGCACCGGCTGCACGCCGCCGACGGATACCGGCGGGCCCGCCTGCTGGTGCGCGCCGAGTCCGGCCCGCTCGGCTTCGTCGAGCTCGACATCGTCGACCGGGCCGTCGATCCGCGGCAGCTGCGGGCGGCTGTCGCCGACCTGCCCGCGCGGGACCCGTCGCCGACGGGCCCCGCATCGACGGTTCCCGGCGCGCGAGCCGTGCCGATCAGCATCGTGATCTGCACCCGCGACCGCGTGTCCATGCTGCGTACCGCCGTGGAATCGGCTCTGGCCGTGAACTATCCGGACTTCGAGATCGTCGTCGTCGACAACGCCGGTGCCACGGACGCCACCCGGCGGTACGTCGAGAGCCTGGCCGACCCCCGGGTGCGGGTGGTCGAGGAACCACGCCCCGGACTGTCCCGGGCGCGCAACACCGGACTGCTGGCCGCCGGGGGCGAGGTCGTCGCGTACACCGACGACGACGTCGTCGTCGACCGGCACTGGCTGAGCGCGATCGCCCACGGCTTCGGTCGCGGACCGTCGGTCTCGTGCGTGTCCGGGATCGTGCCCGCCGCCGAACTGCGCACCCCGGCGCAGGCGTACTTCGACGCCCGGGTGGCGTGGTCGAAGTGTCTGGACGCGCGGGTGTTCGACCGGTCCGCGCCGCCGGCCGACATCCCGCTGTTCCCGTACGCGGTCGGGCATTACGGCACCGGCGCGAACTTCGCCGTCGACCGGGCCGTCGCCCTCGCGTTGGGTGGATTCGACGAGGCCCTCGGGGCCGGCGCCCCGGCGGGCGGCGGGGAGGACCTCGACATGTTCTTCCGTGTGCTGGCCGCAGGCGGGCAGCTGGTGTACGACCCGGCTGCGCTGGTGTGGCACCGGCACCGCGCCGACGGTGACGGCCTCGCCGCGCAGAGCCGCACCTACGGGACAGGCCTGGGGGCCTGGATCGCCAAGATCGCGTGCGATCGCCGCACGGCCCCCGACGCCGTGATGACGGCGGTGCGCAAGGCTCCTGCGTTCGTCGGGCACCTGTCGTACTCGGCGTCCACGGCCCGCCCCGCCGACGACCTGACCGACCTGCTGCCCGACGGGCTGACCACGCCCGCGTGGCGCTCGGTCCTCGCCGGCTTCCGCGCCTACCGCGCCGCGCTGCGCGAGGGGCGAAGCCCCGCACCGCTTCTGGGGACGACGTGAGCCTGCACGCCGAACGCAACCTGCGGCTCAACACCGTTGCGCTGATCCTGTCGACGGCGTCGACAGGTGTGCTCGGCCTGGCGTTCTGGGCCGTGTCGGCCCGGCTGTTCCCCGCTCACGAGGTCGGTCTGGCCTCGGCGCTCATCACTTCGGCGGTGCTGTTGTCGTCGCTGTCGTGTCTCGGCCTCGACGTCCTCTACGAGCGCTTCCTGCCGGTGGCGGGAACGCGCGCGCCCGCTCTGCTGCACCGTGGCTTCCTGCTGGTCGCAGGCACCGGTGCGCTGACCGGGGCGGTGCTGGTCGTCGTCGGCCCGCGTCAGCCGCTGTTCGAATCCGGCTGGGCGATGGCGGGTTTCCCGCTGATGGTGATGGTGCTGGCTGTTTTCGCCCTGCTCGACAAGGCCACTTCGGGGCTGGGTGTGGCGCGCTGGTCGGCGGTGAAGAACCTGGCGCACGCCGCGGCGAAGCTGGTGGCGGTCGTCGCACTGGCGGTCTGGGAGCAGGCCGCCACCATCGTGCTGAGCTGGACGCTCACCGCCGCGGTCGCCGCTTTGTGCACCTACGTGGTGCTACACCGGCGCAGCCGGCGGCATCCCCGATGGCACCGCCCGGCCGATCTGCCTCCGCGCAAACAGATGTGGTCGTACTTCGGTTCGTCACTGGGCATCGGGTCGTTGTGGTCGATCGGTCCGCTGGTGGTGCCGCTGATCGTGGTCACCCAGATCGGACCTGCGGCGAACGCGTACTTCGCGATCAGCTGGGCCATGATCAGCGCGCTGTACCTGATGATGCACCTGGTCGTCGGACCGTACGTGGCCGAGGTCGCGGCCAACCCCGGCCAGGTGCGGGCGCTGTCCTGGCGCATGGTGCGGATGATGGCCGCCGTGGCCGTGCTGTCCTCGGCCGGTCTGCTCCTGGTGGGACCGCTGACGCTGGGCCTGGCCGGTGACGAATACCGTGCCGAGGGCACAGCTCTGCTGTGGCTGGCGGCGGCGTTCCTGCCGCTGTCGGCGGTGGCCGCCGTCTACGAGGGCTTCGCCCGCGTGCAGCGCAGACTCGCGCTGTACCTGTCCGTGCAGGCACTGGTCACCGTGGTGATCGTCGCCGGATCCTGGTACGGCACCCGCGCGCTCGGTGTCATCGGCGTCGGCTGGGCCTACCTGGTGGCCGAAGCGCTGGCCGCGCTGATCCTGATCTGGCCGACCGTGGCGTGGCTGCGCGGTATCGGTGCCGCACCGGGCGCGCGGCCCCGTCATGCGGCGCCGTCGAACCGGGTCCCGATCCGCGTCGGGGCGGTGCTGCTGGCCGCGGCACTGCCGGTCGGTCTGCTTTATGTGATCGAACGTCCCACTGCAGCAGCGTCGTTGGTGCTCTTCGACGATTTCAACGGTGCCGCGGGGACGCCGCCCGACCCGGCGCGGTGGGGCCACGACGTCGGCGGCGGCGGATGGGGCAACGGCGAAGTGCAGGTGTACACCGACGATCCGGCCAACGCGGCGCTGGACGGCGACGGCCACCTCGTGGTGACCGCCCGGCGCGACGGCCGGCATATCACCTCCGCGCGGCTGACCACCAAAGACCGTCTGTCCTTCACCTACGGACGTGCGGAGGCGCGGCTGAAGCTGCCCCAGGGCGCGGGGCTGCACCCCGCCTTCTGGCTGCTGGGCACCGACCTCGACAGTGTGGGCTGGCCCGCCAGCGGAGAACTCGACGTCGTCGAGACCATCGGTGAGGCGCACTTCGTCCACTCCGGCGCGATCGGCCCCTACACCGACGGCACGGAATACAAGCTGGCTGCGGCCGTGCCGATCGATCCGGCCTTCGTCGACGGCTTCCACACCTACTGGGTGCAGCGGGAACCGGGCATCGTCTCGATGGGCGTCGACGACCGGACCACCGGCGTGTTCCACGCCGCAGACCTTTCCCCCGAACAACTCTGGGTGTTCGACAAGCCGTTCTTCCTCGTGCTCAACGTCGCGGTCGGGGGGGACTGGCCGGGGCCCGTGCAGGACGGCACACCGTTTCCCGCCGAGATGACGGTCGACTGGGTGAGGGTGACCGGTGACTGATCTCCTCGAACGCCCGGTCCATCGCGTGGCGCCGCCGTCGGGCGGCGGCAGGCACCGCAAGGTCGCCCCGGTCGCGCATCACCTCGACACCCCGGCGGTGGAACCGTTCGCGCTGGCGTCGGCGGTGCTCGGCACGCTGTCACTGGCCCCGGTGCCGCCGTGGCTGCGGGCGGTGCTGCTGGCGGTGTTCGTCCTGACCGGTCCCGGGTTGGCGACGGTGCTGTGGTTGCGTCTGCCGTCGGCCACCGTCGTCGCGGTCGTGCCGGTCACCGGCCTGGCCGGAATGGCCGGGGCCACCGCGGTGTGCAACTGGGCGGGGCTTTGGCTCCCGGTGCCGTTGCTGCTGTCGGCCACGGCGGCCGTCGCGGCGTCGGCGCTGGTGTCAGTCTGGCGCCGCGGCACTTTCACCACCGCCTGGCCGCTGCCGGCCGCGCAGCATTGGCGGGTGACCGCGCCGTACCTGTGGATCATCGCGGCGTTGTGCGGATGGGCAGCCGCGCTGCCCGGGATGGCAGCCGCCCCCGACTCGCCGTTCGGCCTGCTGTTCAGCGGCACCGGACCGATGCTCGTCGCGGTGGCCGCCGTGCTCGTCGCGGTGTTCGTGGTCGCGCTGCGGGACGACGCGCTGGTGGTCGCCGCCGCGGCGGTCGGCGCCGTGATCGTGGTGCTGCGGTTGACCGTCACGCTGATCACCGACCTGCCGTTGTATCCGTGGACCTACAAACATCTGGGCATCGTCGACTACCTGATACAGCATCACGGGTTCCCACCGTCCGGCGTCGACGTCTACCGCGAATGGCCCGCGTTCTTCACCTCGTTCGCCTGGTTCAGTGACGTCACCGCAGTCGATCCCGTGATCGTCGCGCACTGGTTCGCGCCGGTGACCCACGTGGTGCTGGCACTGGTCATCGCGGGCCTGTCGGCCACGCTCGGATTGGACCGGCCGCAGACGCTCGCCGCGGTGATGGTCGCCGAGCTGGCGAACTGGGTGGCCCAGGACTACTTCGCCCCCCAGGCCTATGCGATGGTGCTCGGTCTCGGTGTCGTCGTCACGCTGCTCGCCGCGCGCACCGCGCCTGCGGCCGGATGGCTGTCGCTGGTGTTGTTCGCCGCGTTGGTGCCCACCCACCAGCTCACGCCGTACTGGGTTTTCGGTGTGGTCGTGACGCTGGCGGCAGCGCGTCGGCTCAGGTCGGCCTGGATCGTGATCCCTTATGCCGCAGTGCTGATCGGATACCTGATTCCGCGCAGTTACATCGTGTTCCAGCACGGCGGCCTGTCGAGCATGAACCCGCTGGCCAACGGCGCCGGAAACGTCGAGTACGCCGGGTCGGCCGCGAAGATGTTCACCTCGCTCGTGTGTCGCGGGCTGTCGGCCGGGGTGGTGCTGCTGGCGCTGGTCGCGGTGGTGGTGTGGTGGCGCAGCGGGCGCCGCGTGCTGATCCCGGCCGTGCTGGCGTTCAGTCCGTTCGGCCTGCTGCTGCTCAACAGCTATGGGGGCGAGGCGATCTTCCGCGTCTACCTGTACGCACTGCCGGGCTGCGCGGTGCTGATCGCTCCGCTGCTGGTCGCATCGGTCAGAGTCCGTGCCGGCCGGTACGTGGCCGTGCTCGCCCTGGCCGGGATCGCCGCCGCGGGACTGCAGGGTTATTACGGCACCTGGCAGCTCAACGTGCAGAAGCCGTCCCAGCTGGCGCTGTTGGCGAACCTGGTCGAGGGTGTGGACGGGTCCCGCGGCCCGGCCACCGTGTGGAACCTGCACACCGCCGGCTTCCCGTCGCGGGCGACGGCGACGGCGGTGTCCCTGGCCGTCGCCGACAGTGCCTACGACGGAACCATTTTCGAACGCTGGCCGGGTATCGAGACCGGCTTCCCGGACGCCGGACAGTTCGACGACGTCACCGCGCTGGCCGCGGCCGGGACGGGGGACACGTACTTCGTGTTCTCCGACGAGGCGACGACGGCGCTGTCCTATCTCGGCCACGCCGAACCCGACACGGTCGAGCGCTTCGAGGACATGTTCGCGACGAGCCCGGTGTGGTGCCTGCGACTGCAGGACGAGACCACCACCGTGTACCGATACCAGGAGGTGTGCCGATGAGATGCCGATTGTGTGGATCCGCCCGGATGCACAGTGTGCTCGACCTCGGCGCCACGCCGCCGTGCGCGAAGTTCCTCACCGCAGACGAACTCGACGTCGCGGAGCCGACCTACCCACTGCACCTGCGGCTGTGCCAGGACTGTCTGCTGCTGCAGATTCCGGCGCTGATCACCCCCGAGGACAACTTCACCGAGTATGCGTACTTCTCGTCGTACTCCGACACCTGGGTCGACCACGCCCGGCGCTTCGTCGCCGACGCCACCGAACGTGCCGGGCTGGGCCGGGATTCGTTCGTGGTCGAGGTCGCCAGCAACGACGGGTACCTGCTGCAGCACGTCGTCGCGGCCGGCATCGGGTGCCTGGGCGTGGAGCCCTCGATCAACGTCGGGGCGGCCGCGCGCCGCCGCGGAGTGCCGACGCTGTCGGCGTTCCTCGACGAACAGACCGCCGCCGAGGTGCGCGCCCAGCACGGGCCCGCCGATCTGGTGGTCGCCAACAACGTCTACGCCCACATCCCCGACCTGCTCGGCTTCACCCGGGCGCTGCGTGGTCTGCTTGCCGACGACGGCTGGCTGAGCATCGAGGTCCACCACGCGCTGAATCTGGTTGCGCTGGGCCAGTTCGACACCGTCTACCACGAGCACTTCCAGTACTACACCGTGCTCTCGGCGATCCGGGCGCTGGCCACCGGAGGGCTGTCGGTGGTGGACGTGGAGATGCTGCCGACCCACGGCGGATCGATCCGGCTGTGGGCACGTCCCGCGGAGAGCGCCGGTGCACCGGGCCCTCGGGTCACCGCGGCGCTGGAGGCCGAGAACGAGGCCGGATTGCACCACCTCGACGGATATCTCGGCCTGCGGCCCCGGACCGAGGCGATCCGGCACGACCTGCTGCGCTTCCTGCTCGACTGCCGGTCCCGCGGCCTGCGGGTGGTCGGCTACGGGGCACCCGGCAAGGGCAGCACGCTGCTCAACTACTGCGGTATCCGCGACGACCTGATCGAGTACACCGTGGACCGGAACCCGTACAAGCACGGCCGGTTCACCCCGGGCACGCGGATCCCGATTCACGATCCGGCCCAGCTCGACAAGGACCGCCCCGACGTGATCGTGGTGCTGCCGTGGAACCTGCGGGCCGAGATCACCGAGCAGCTCGCGTACACCGCCGAATGGGGTGCGCGGCTGGTCTTCCCACTTCCCACCCTGCACGTCGTCGACCTGACGGAAGGAACCGTGAAATGAAAGTCGTGTTGTTCTGTGGTGGCTACGGGATGCGCATGCGCAACAGCAGCGACGACACCATCCCCAAGCCCATGCAGATGCTCGGTCCGCGACCGCTGATCTGGCACGTCATGCGCTACTACGCCCACTTCGGGCACACCGAGTTCGTGCTGTGCCTGGGCTACGGCGCCGAGCACATCAAGAACTACTTCCTCACCTATCAGGAATCGGCGTCCAACGACTTCGTCATCCGCGGCGGCAAGGTGGAGCTGCTGCAGACCGACATCAGCGACTGGTCCATCACCTTCGTCGACACCGGCACGGAATCCTCGATCGGAGAACGGCTCCGGCGGGTGCGCCACTTCGTCGAGGACGACGAGTACTTCCTCGCCAACTACGCCGACGTGCTCACCGACGCGCCGCTCAACGACATCATCGACGAGGTCAAGGCGTCGGGAGCGACGGCGTCGATGCTGATCGTGCCGCCCCAGTCGTCGTTCCACTGCGTCGACGTGGCCGACTCCGGGCAGGGATGCGGTGCGATCACCGGGATCACCCCGGTGTCCCGGCTGCCGATCTGGGAGAACGGGGGCTACTTCGTGATGTCCTCGCAGATCCTGAACCTGCTCACCGAGAACTGCGATCTGGTCGAGGACACCTGCGCCCGGCTGGCCGCCGACGGAAAGCTGTTCGGGTACCGGCATCTCGGCTTCTGGAAGCCCGCCGACACCTTCAAGGAGCGTGCCGAGCTCGAAGTCGCCTACCGCAGCGGGGACCGGCCGTGGGCACTGTGGGAGCACGCGAAGGCGGCCTCGTGATCGACCTCACCGCAGGACCCGTCCGCGAGGTGGCGGCGCTCGGCGCGCACTGCGACGACATCGCGATCGGCGCAGGCGCAACACTTCTCACGCTGTCTCGGGCGAACCCGGGACTGCAGGTCCATGCACTGGTGCTGTGCGGCGCCGGCACCGAACGCGAAGCCGAGGAGCGGGCGGCGCTGGCGGCGTTCTGCCCCGGCGCCACGGTGCACCTGACCCTCCTGGGCCTGCCCGACGGGCGCACCCCGGCCCACTGGGACAGCGTCAAGGACGGGCTCAGCACAATGCGCCGCAGCTGCGAACCGCAACTGGTGTTCAGCCCGCACCGCCATGACGCCCACCAGGACCACCGGCTGCTCGCCGAACTGACCCCCACCGAGTTCCGCGACCACGTGGTGCTGGGCTACGAGATCCTCAAATGGGAGTCGGACACCCCGTCGCCCAACGTGTTCCACCCGGTGGATGCCGAGATCGCCGAGGAGAAGGTCAGGCTGCTGCACAAGCACTACCCGTCGCAGGCCGGCCGCGACTGGTTCGACGAGCAGTCGTTCCTCGGGTTGACGCGACTGCGCGGCGTGCAGTGCCGCAGCGCGCACGCCGAGGCGTTCGTCGCGGAGAAGACGGTGCTGCGATTCCCGCGGCGAGGTGCGGCATGAGCCGGCGCGTACTGGTCACCGGTCACCAGGGCTATCTCGGCACCGTCATGGTGCCGGCGCTGCGCGCGGCAGGCCACCAGGTCACCGGTCTGGACGTCGGGTACTTCGCCGACTGCGTGCTGGGCCCCCGCCCGGACGACCCCGTGGGCCTGGCAGTCGACCTGCGCGACGTCCGCCCCGAGCACCTGGCCGGCTTCGACGCGGTCATCCACCTGGCCGCCCTGTCCAACGATCCGCTCGGCGCGCTGGCGCCCGAGGTCACCCACGACATCAACCACCACGCCTCGGTGCGCCTGGCCCGCTTCGCGAAAGAGGCCGGGGTGCAACGGTTCCTGTACGCCTCGACGTGTTCGGTGTACGGCGCGGCAGGGGACGGGGCGGTCGACGAGGACGCCCCGCTGCGCCCGCTCACGCCCTACGCGGTCAGCAAGGTCCGCGTCGAGGACGATGTGGCGGCACTGGCCGACAGCGACTTCGCTCCCGTGTTCCTGCGCAACGCCACGGCGTTCGGTTTCTCGGCGCGGCTGCGCGCAGACATCGTGCTGAACAACCTGGTCGGATCCGCGGTGCTGACCGGGGTAGTGCGCGTGCTGTCCGACGGCACCCCGTGGCGTCCGCTGGTGCACGCCCGCGACATCGCCGCGGCGTTCATCCGGTGCCTGGAGGCGCCGGCGCCGACGGTCGCCTGCCGCGCTTTCAACATCGGCAGCGAGCGCAACAACGTCACCGTGGCGCAGATCGCGCGGCAGGTGGCCGACGCCGTGCCGGCCTCACAGGTGTTGATCACCGGCGAGACCGGTGCCGACCCGCGTTCCTACCGGGTCGACTTCACGAGGGCCAGAACCGAACTCGGCTTCGAGGCCGCCGTGTCGGTGGCCGAAGGGGCCGCCGAGCTGTGCTCGGCGTATCTGCGCCACGGCCTGACTTCGGCAGACATGGCGGCGAAGTTCACCCGGCTGGCCCGCCTCGCGCAGCTGCGCGACAGCGGCCGGCTGGACGACGCGATGCGGAGGATCAGTGAAGTTGTGTGAGCAGCCGGGCCCAGCTGGCCGCCGCGGCGTCACGCGGCGACAGCAGGGCCGGACGCAGCGGCCATTCGATATCCAGGTCGGGGTCGTCGTGCGCCACGGCGATGTCCTCGGCCGGATCGTGCGCGCGGTTGATGCGGTAGCAGACGTCGGCGACGTCGGTGAGCGCCTGGAAGCCGTGCAGCATGCCCGGCGGCACGTAGAGATGGCGGAATGTGGTGTCGTCGAGCAGGAACACCTCGTGCCTGCCGAACGTCGGCGACTGCGGTCTGGCGTCGACGAGCACGTCGTGCACGGCACCGTGTGCGCAGCGCACGAGCTTGGCCTCGCCGCGGCCGCGCCGGCCGTGCAGGCCGCGGATGACCCCACGGGCCGAGCGGGACTGGGAATCCTGGACGAACGAGGCCGCGGCGCCGGGCACACCCGACCAGTCGTCGAAAACCTCGGCGTCGAACGTGCGGGTGAACAATCCACGGTCGTCGTGGTGCGGTTGCGGCACCAGCGTGACCACACCCGCGAGCTGGGCCGGTTCGATACGCACCAGGACATGGTGGCATGAAGGCCGGCCACTGCCGCGGATGCGGGGATCCCGGACTGCACCGTGTGCTCGACCTGGGGCTGGTGCCCGCCGCCGACCACTTCCCGCCGGCCGACCTGCCCGTCGATCCGGCGGAGGTGTCCCACCCGCTGGCGATGGACCTGTGCGCCGCATGCGGGCTCGCTCAGCTCGCCGAGGACGACACCGACACTGCTGAGCCCCGCGGTGTCGAGCCGCAGGCGCTCAAAGATCAAGCTGCAGAAGCGGTCCGCCGCGTCGAGGACGCGGGCTGGCTGAACGTGGCGGGCGGCACGGTACGCGAGTTCGGCAGCCCGCACGGCGGCAGCTGGCTGCCGCTTCTCGCCGAGCGCCGGTACCGCGCCACCTGCGGGGGCACGGCCGACGTCGTGCTCGACTGTTTCGGCATCATGCACGACGCCGACCAGCAGACCGCGTTCGAAGAGCGCGCCAGGGCCACCGCGCCGGACGGGGTGCTGCTGATCCAGTTCCACAGCTTGGCCGCGATCGTCGCGCACGGGCAGTGGAACTCGTTGCGGCACGGCCACTTCGCCTACTACTCCACGCCGGTCGTCGTCGCACAGCTCGAGCGGGTCGGTATGCGCGCCGCACACGCGTGGACCTTCGACCTCTACGGCGGGACCGTGCTCGTCGCGGCCGTCCATGGCACCGGCGAACCCGGCCCGACCGTCGCGTCCCTGCTGGAATCCGAAGCCGCGCTGACCGATGCGGCCACCGTGGGCGTTGTGCAGGACGCCGCCGATTCGCAGGTGGTCGCGCTGCGTAGCTGGCTGGAGCAGGAACGCCGGGCCGGCCGCCGGGTCTACGCGTACGGCGCCGCGTCGCGCGCCGTCGCGCTGTTCGCCCGGGCCGGGTTGGACCGGACGCTGATCGGTGCGGTCGCGGACGCGGCACCGGCCAAGCAGGGCCGCCGGATGCCGGGCACCGATGTGCCGATCGTGTCACCGGACGAGCTCGTCGCGGCGGACCCGGACCGGGTGCTGCTGACGCTGGGTGATCTGCGGGCCGAGGTGTCGGCGCGCTGGCCGCAACTGGACGGCCGCTGGGTTCCCGATGATCGGTTCGTCAGGCCCGCACGCAGTTTCGCGCGGTCCCGGCAGCTGCAGGAGCGGCTGCACGAGCTGGTGCCCGGCGGCGCGCACACCTACGCGCGGGGGCCCGACCAGTACCCGGAGTTCATGCCGCCGGTGCTGACCCGAGGGTCGGGCTGCCGGGTGTGGGACGCCGACGGCAACGAATACATCGAGTACGGGATCGGGCTGCGCGCGGTGACCCTCGGTCACGGCTATCGCCCGGTCGTCGACGCGGCAGCTCGCGCGATGGCCGACGGCCTCGGGTTCAGCAGGCCGACCGCGCTGGAGGTCGCCGCCGCCGAGGACTTCCTGGAACTGGTGCCCGGGGCGGAGATGGTCAAGTTCGCCAAGAACGGGTCCGACGCCACCACCGCGGCGGTGCGGCTGGCCCGCGCGGTGACCGGCCGGGTCAAGGTCGCGGTCTGCGATCAACCGTTCTTCTCCACCGACGACTGGTTCATCGGCACCACCGCGATGGCCGCAGGCGTGCCCGCCGAGCACGCCGCGGCCACGGTCCGGTTCCGGTACAACGACGCCGCGTCGCTGGCCGAACTGCTGAGCGCCGAGGACGTCGCCTGCGTGGTGATGGAGCCCGCCTCGGCGACCGCCGAACCCGCCGCCGGGTTCCTCGACGAGGTCCGCGACCTGTGCGACCGCACCGGCACGCTGCTGGTGTTCGACGAGATGATCACCGGCTTCCGCTGGGCGGCCGGCGGCGCGCAGACCCTGTACGGGGTCACCCCGGACCTGTCCTGCTGGGGCAAGGCGATGGGCAACGGGTTCCCGCTGTCGGCGCTGGCCGGCCGGCGCCGCTACCTGGAGCGGGGCGGGCTTCGCACCGATGCCGACCGGGTGTTCCTGCTCTCGACCACCCACGGCCCGGAGACCGCGTCGCTGGCGGCCTTCCGGGCCGTGGCTGCGGCGTACCGCACCGAGGAGCCGATCGCGCGGATGGAGTATGCCGGCCGGCGGCTGGCCGACGGGGTCGGAGCCGCGGTGGCCGAGGCCGGGCTGGGCGATCGCATCCGGGTGATCGGGCGCCCGTCGTGTCTGGTGTTCACCACCTGCGACGCCGACGGCGCACCGTCACAGGCCTACCGCACGCTGTTCCTGCAGGAGCTGCTGCGCCGCGGCGTGCTCGGTCAGTCGTTCGTCACGTCGGCTGCGCACACCGACGACGCCGTCGACGCGACGGTGGCGGCCGTGCGCGGCGCCCTGACGGTCTACCGGTACGCGATCGAGGCGGGCAGCGTGCACGGACTGCTGCAGGGCAGGCCGGTCGCACCGGCGATCCGGCGCACCGCGGAGCCGCGCCGGCTCAGCCGGTGACACCACCCATGATCTCGGCGACCTCGAAGGCGTTGACGCCCGCGATGACCGACGGATCGGCTTCACCGATCGCCAGTGCCTCGGCACGGTCGGCGACCCGAAGCACGCCGAGCCCCCAGACGCCCTCGGGGTCGGCGACGGGTCCGTACACCACGACCCGGCCCGCGGCGAGCAGTTCCTGCCAGTACCCGACGTGCTGGTCCATCGCCTGCTGCTCGGCGTCGGTCATCGTCTGGGCGAAGTCGGCGCGCGGCGGGATCAGCCGGAACAGGTAGAGCGACCCGCTCATTCGGCGGCGCGAGTGGCGGGGTGTACGGCGATCAACCCCAATCCATTGCGCCGTTTGCAGATCGCGGCCAACTCCGCATAGGTCTTCTCGCCGAGCAGTTCGGTGAGCTCGGGAGCATAGGACTGCCAAACCTGTTTGGTGCCGACATGCGTGCCGGGGTCTCCGGTGCAGTACCAGTGCAGATCGAGACCGCCTTCACCCCATCCGCGGCGGTCGTACTCGGTGATCGTGGTCTTGAGGATCTCCGAGCCGTCGGGCCGGGTCACCCATTCCTGGGTGCGCCGGATCGGTAGCTGCCAGCACACCTCGGGCTTGAGCGTCAGCGGTTCCACGCCGATCTCCAGCGCCTTCTGGTGCAGCGCGCACCCGATGCCCTTCGGCCAGCCCGGCCGGTTGAGAAAAATGCAGGCGCCCTTGTACTTTCGGGTGCGCCAGTTGGGTTTGTCGTCGTGCTCGTCGAGCTCCAGGTAGCCCTTGCGGCCCAGGCCCTTGTCGCGGAACTGCCAGTCCTCGTCGGTCAGGAGTTTGACCGCGTCGTCGAGCTGGGCGCGGTCGTCGTCATCGGAGAGAAACGCGCCGTGCGAACAACATCCGTCGTCGGGGCGATTCTCCACGGTGCCCTTGCAGGCCGGGGTGCCGAACACGCACGTCCAGCGGGACAGCAGCCACGTCATGTCGGCTGCGATCAGATGCTCGGGGTTGTCCGGGTCGTAGAACTCCACCCACTCCCGGGCGAAATCCAGCTCGACCTCGCCTGGATAAGATGCCGATGCGCTCACGGTTTTCAACGGTAGACCCATTAGGTTGGATGGGTGCGATTAGGCGTGCTCGACGTGGGCAGCAATACCGTCCACCTTCTGGTGGTGGACGCGCGTCGGGGCGGCCACCCGACCCCGATGAGCTCCACCAAGGCTTCGCTGCGGCTGGCCGAGGCGATCGACACTTCGGGAAAGCTCACCCGCAGGGGCGCTGACAAGCTGGTAGGCACCGTCGACGAGTTCGCCCGAATCGCGACGAGTTCGGGATGCGCCGAACTGATGGCCTTCGCCACCTCCGCGGTCCGCGATGCGACGAACTCCGAGGATGTGCTGGCCCGCGTGAAGGCCGAGACGGGCGTCGAGTTGCGGGTGCTCAGCGGCGTGGACGAGTCGCGGCTGACCTTCCTGGCGGTGCGGCGGTGGTACGGCTGGAGTGCCGGCCGCATCATCAACATCGACATCGGCGGCGGATCACTGGAACTGTCCAGCGGTGTCGACGAGGAGCCCGACGTCGCGCTGTCGCTGCCGCTGGGTGCGGGCCGGTTGACGCGCGAGTGGCTTCCCGACGATCCGCCCGGGCGGCGCCGGGTGTCGATGCTGCGGGACTGGCTGTCCAACGAACTGTCCGAGGCGGCGGCGGCGATCAGCGATGCCGGCGCCCCAGACCTGGCGGTGGCGACGTCGAAGACGGTCCGGTCACTGGCCCGGCTCACCGGTGCGGCCCCGTCGGGCGCCGGTCCGCGGGTCAAACGCACGCTGACCGCCACCGGTCTTCGGCAACTCATAAATTTCATCTCTAGGATGACCGCGGCTGACCGAGCAGAACTGGAAGGGGTGAGTGCCGATCGGGCACCTCAGATCGTCGCGGGCGCGCTGGTGGCGGAGGCGAGCATGAAAGCCCTCGGCATCGAGAGCGTCGATATCTGTCCCTGGGCGTTGCGTGAAGGTCTCATCCTGCGGAAACTCGACAGTGAGGCAGACGGTAGCGCCTTCGTGGGCGGCAGCGGCGAATCGGACGATTCTGGCAAACCAGGCAGAGCGAGCGGAGAATCGGCCTCACGGCCGATGTCGGTGCGCGATGCTGGACGGTGAAGCAGCGAGGCTCGAAGGCAGCAGGCGATGACTGGATCTGAGGACGACCACAGCAACACCCGGCCGATTTCGGTCGCGGAGCTGCTCGCCCGCAACGGCACGATCGGGGCACCCCCGGTCGGCGGCCGGCGCCGCCGCCGGCGCGGCAACGCCGATGCCGTCACCGTCGCCGAGCTCACCGGTGAGATCCCGATCGTCCGTCCGGACGACCAGCCACCCGTCGCGGCCGAGCCAGAGCCCGAATCCCAGCCCGAACCCGAACCGGAGCTCGTGCCGGAACCGGAGCCCGAAGCCGCAGCCGAAACGGAGCCCGAAGCCGAAACGGAGCCCGACGCCGCAGCGGAGCCTGAAGCCGAAACGGAGCCCGACGCCGCAGCGGACGGGGAGGCCGCAAGCGAGGCGGAGTCCGACGACCTTGTCGACCGCGAAGTCGACCGCGAAGAGGACGTCACGCCTGACGAGGACGCCGCACCCGGGGCCATCGAGGAGGTCCCGGTTGAGGCCGTCCCCGACGACGGCGAGTACGCCGACGCGGGCGCCGACCCCAGCGCCCACGTCGCGGAGCGGGAGGCCGAACGCGAGGTCGCGCCCGAACCGACCCGCCGCTTCGGCTTCAGCCTGTTTGGCCGCAAGAACCAGACCGTCGACGCCGAGCAGTGGACCCCGGACCCGGTCGACGAGGACGCCCGCACCAGCGGACCCAGCGCAGAAGCCGCCACGGAATCGGACGCGGATCTGCTGGACGGAGACGCCCCGGAGATC
The DNA here is from genome assembly GCF_052245755.1 of Mycobacterium sp. 4D054. Lineage (NCBI taxonomy): Bacteria > Bacillati > Actinomycetota > Actinomycetes > Mycobacteriales > Mycobacteriaceae > Mycobacterium > Mycobacterium sp. 4D054. The sequence continues at coordinate 19,633 of NZ_JBQQCF010000047.1, read as the reverse complement.
GAGGACCTCGACGACGAGATCGCCCTGACCACCGACCTCGACGCGCACCCCGACACCGGCTTCGACACCGATATCGAGGAGGACGACGCCGTCGAACGGGCCCTCGACGAAGACGAGGACGAGGACGAGTTGCCGTCCTACCTCCGCTCGACCGAGGAGCCGCTCTTCGGCGGCCCGAGCGCCGACAGCGAGGACCGCGACGCCGTCATCGGCACCGCTGATCGCGACGAGCTCGACCGGGACGAACTCGATCGGGACGAATTCGAACGCGACGAGCTCGACGAGGAGCACGGCGAACCCCGCCGGATGTCGTCGTTCGTGAGCGGCCTGTGGATCGTCGGCCAAAGCGTGATCGCCGTGATCTTCGGCGCCGGCTTGTTCGTCGCGTTCGACCAGCTGTGGAAATGGAACAACATCGTCGCGCTGGTGCTGTCGGTGTTGGTGATCCTGGGCCTCGTCGTCGGGGTGCGGGTAGTGCGCAAGACCGAGGACATCGGCAGCACGCTGATCGCGGTGGCGGTCGGCGCGCTGGTCACCCTCGGCCCGCTCGCGCTGCTGCAGTCCGGCTGAGGCCGACCGGCACGGTGCGTCCCGCTATCAAGGTCGGTCTGTCGACGGCCTCGGTCTACCCGCTCAAGACCGAGGCCGCTTTCGAGTACGCCGCCGAGCTCGGCTACGACGGCGTCGAGCTGATGGTGTGGGCCGAAACGGTCAGCCAGGACACGGCCGCGATCGAGGCGATGTCGAAGCACTACGGCGTGCCGGTGCTGTCGGTGCACGCGCCGTGTCTGCTGATCACCCAGCGCGTCTGGGGCGCGAACCCGATCCCGAAACTGGAGCGCAGTGTGCGCGCCGCCGAACAGCTGGGCGCCCAGACCGTGGTGGTGCATCCGCCGTTTCGGTGGCAGCGGCGCTACGCGGAAGGATTCAGCGACCAGGTGGCCGAGCTGGAAGCCTCCAGCGACGTGATGATCGCCGTGGAGAACATGTTCCCGTTCCGCGCCGACCGGTTCTTCGGCGCCGGCCAGACCTCGATCGAGCGGATGCGCAAACGCGGAGGCAACCCGGGGCCCGGCATCTCGGCGTTCGCGCCGTCCTACGATCCGCTCGACGGTGGTCATGCGCACTACACGCTGGATCTGTCGCACACCGCCACTGCAGGCACCGACGCCGTAGAGATGGCCCGCCGGATGGGCGACGGTCTGGTGCACCTGCACCTGGCCGACGGCAGTGGCGCGTCCACCGACGAACACCTGGTGCCGGGCCGCGGCACCCAGCCGACCGTGGAGATCTGCGAGATGCTCGCCGCGAGTGACTTCGTGGGCCACGTGATCCTGGAGGTCAGTACCTCCGGCGCGCGCACCGCCGCCGAACGCGAGGCGCTGCTCACCGAGTCGCTGCAGTTCGCGCGGCGGCATCTGCTGCGCTGAGCGCGTGCGATGATGCCGCGGTGACGAGTTCGACGCTGTTCACCGACGCCATGGCCCTGACCTCTGTAGCGGACGGGGTGTATCGCGGAGAACTCAACGAGCACTGGACGATCGGGCCCAAGGTGCACGGCGGCGCGATGCTGGCGCTGTGCGCGAATGCCGCACGCACCGAGTTCGGCCGAGCGGCGGGCTCGGCGCCGCGACAGAATGCCGAGCCCGACGTGGAGCCCATCGCGGTGTCGGGCAGCTTCCTGTGGGCGCCCGACCCGGGACCGATGAACCTCGTCACCACCGTGCGCAAGCGCGGCCGCCGGGTCAGCCTGATCGACGTCGAACTCAACCAGGGCGACCGCACGGCCCTGCGCGCGGCGATCACATTGGGCACCCCGGAGCACCATGTGCCGCCGCTGCTGTCGGTCAATCCGGTGGTCCCGCTGATGACGCCGGAGCCGCCGCCCGGGCTGGCACCGATCGGGCCGGGGCATTCCATGGCCGACATCGTGCACCTGGCGCACGGGTGCGACATCCGGCCGTCGCTGACGACGTTCGACCGGCGCGCGGAAGGCGGACCGCGCACGCGAGGAGCGGATCAGCAGATGCCGGTGATCGAATACTGGGTGCGCCCCAAGGGCGTTGCACCGGACGTGCTGTTCGCGCTGCTGTGTGGCGACGTGTCGGCTCCGGTGACGTTCGGGGTCAACCGGTTCGGGTGGGCGCCAACGGTTCAGCTCACCGCGTATCTGCGGGCCCGGCCGGCCGACGGCTGGCTGCGCGTGATGTGCACCGCCACGCAGATCGGTCAGGACTGGTTCGACGAGGACCACATCGTGGTCGACTGTGAGGGGCGCATCATCGTGCAGACGCGGCAGCTGGCGATGGTGCCGACCGGTTGAGCCGCCCGGGCCGCCAGTCGGGTTTGGAGCGGCTGGCACCGCCACGCGGCTGACACCGCCAGCGTGCGATGCTGTCCGGCATGGCCAGAATCGCGATCATCGGCGGCGGCAGCATCGGCGAGGCGCTGCTCGCGGGCTTGCTGCGTGCCGGCAGGCAGGTCAAGGACCTCGTCGTCGCCGAGCAGAACCCCGCCCGGGCGAAGTACCTGTCCGAGAAGTACTCGGTGCTGGTGACGACGGTGTCCGACGCGGTGGACAGCGCGACCTACGTCGTCGTCGCGGTCAAGCCGGGGGATGTGCAGTACGTCATCGGCGACATCGCCGACACCGCGGCCCGCGCGGAAAGCGACGCGGCCGAACAGGTTGTGGTGTCCGTCGCGGCCGGGGTGAGCACCGCGTTCTACGAGAACAGACTGCCCGCCGGTTCGCCGGTGGTACGTGTGATGCCCAACGCCCCGATGTTGGTCGGCGGCGGCGTCAGCGCGGTTGCCCCCGGCCGGTTCGCCACCCCGGAGCACCTCAAGGAGGTTTCGCTGCTGTTCGACGCGGTCGGCGGTGTGCTCACGGTCGCCGAATCCCAGATCGACGCGGTCACCGCGGTGTCGGGCTCCGGGCCCGCCTACTTCTTCCTGATGGTCGAGGCGCTCGTGGATGCCGCCGTAGACGCCGGTCTTTCGCGTCCGGTGGCCACCGACTTGGTGGTGCAGACGATGGCCGGTTCGGCCGCGATGCTCCTCGAGCAACTCGATGTCGCAGCCGCCGCGGCGGAGGCGGCGCCGGCCGCTGCGATGAACACCTCACCGGCCCAGCTGCGGGCCACGGTGACCTCCCCGGGCGGCACCACCGCCGCTGGGCTGCGCGAACTCGAACGGGGCGGGCTGCGGGCCGCGGTGGCCAACGCCGTCGAGGCCGCGAAAACGCGCTCTGAGCAGCTCGGAATTACACCCGAGTAGTTCGGGAATTTGAAACTGAATAACCCACACCCGTCGCAGTAACCACACCTGCCACGCTATTCTCCTGGTGGTAAGCACGGGTTGGTGCCAGCGGTGGGGAAGCCGCTGGAACTGCCCGCGCCTGATTGATTGGGTTGCGATGACGTCTATGAACGGGCCATCTTCGCGGGATTCGGCCGGCGGTAAGGCGGCGCGAGACGCCGGACAGACCAGCTCCGGCGACGGGCAGCAGCAGCGTGCCCAGTTCCTCACCGTCGCCGAGGTGGCGAGCCTGATGCGGGTGAGCAAGATGACCGTCTACCGCCTGGTGCACAACGGCGAACTGCCCGCGGTGCGCGTGGGCCGGTCGTTCCGGGTGCACGCCAAGGCAGTCCACGACATGCTGGAAAGCTCGTACTTCGACGCCGGATAGCGCCATACGGCGCGGCTCCCCTCCGGTCGCCGACCGAAGGGGATTTCAGCGCCGGCGCGGTCGCGAGGTAAGGTGACCGGTCGAGACTGACGAGATCCGACGGATCTACACACACACTTAGGTAGCGGAGTTCATGGGTTCTGTCATCAAGAAGCGGCGCAAGCGCATGTCGAAGAAGAAGCACCGCAAGCTGCTTCGTCGCACGCGGGTGCAACGCAGAAAACTCGGCAAGTAGGCCCCGCGCCCCGCTCGCTAGGCTGTCTGGATGGATTCCGACGCCCGCTCTGGAAGTCGTTCCCGGGGTGGCGCCGACGGCTCGAACACCCGTGACGGTCTGAACTACCCGAAGGTCGTGCTGGTCACCGGCGCCTGCCGGTTCCTGGGCGGGTACTTGACCGCCCGGCTGGCGCAGAACCCCTTGATCAACCATGTGATCGCGGTCGACGCGGTCGCGCCGAGCAAGGATCTGCTGCGCCGGATGGGCCGTGCGGAATTCGTGCGGGCCGACATCCGCAACCCGTTCATCGCCAAGGTCATCCGCAACGGCGAGGTCGACACCGTGGTGCATGCCGCCGCGGCGTCGTACGCGCCGCGGGCGGGTGGTCGCGCGACGCTCAAAGAGCTGAACGTGATGGGTGCGATCCAGTTGTTCGCGGCCTGCCAGAAGGCGCCGTCGGTGCGTCGGGTCATCCTCAAGTCCACCTCCGAGGTCTACGGGTCGAGCTCGAGGGACCCGGTGCTGTTCACCGAGAGCTCCAGCCGCCGCAGGCCACCCGGTGAGGGCTTCGCCCGGGACAGCATCGACATCGAGGGCTACGCCCGCGGGCTGGGCCGGCGCCGACCCGACATCGCGGTGACGATCCTGCGGCTGGCCAACATGATCGGGCCCGCGATGGACACCGCCCTCTCGCGCTACCTGGCCGGCCCGGTGGTGCCGTCGGTGCTCGGCCACGACGCCCGGCTGCAGCTCCTGCACGAGCAGGATGCGCTGGGCGCCCTGGAGCGCGCGACGATGGCCGGCAAGGCCGGCACGTTCAATGTCGGGGCCTCCGGCGTGATCATGATGAGTCAGGCGATCCGGCGGGCCGGGCGTTTGGCGCTGCCCGTCCCACGGTCGGCGTTGGTGGCCGTCGATTCGCTATGGCGGGCCACTCGTAACTCCGAGCTCGATCGGGAGCAGGTCGACTATCTGAGCTACGGGCGCGTCATGGACACCACCCGCATGCGCAGCGAACTCGGTTACACCCCGAAGTGGACGACGGCCGAGGCCTTCGACGACTACGTGCGGGGCCGCGGTCTGACACCGATCGTGGACCCTCGCTGGATACATGCTGTGGAGAATCGTGCGGTTGCGGCGGCGCAGCGCTGGGGGCGGTAAACTCACGTCTCAGTTTTATAGGCCGGGGGGATTTGGGGGAGAAGGTAAGACGTTGCCGGGCGAGCCTAAAGCGAAAGTCATTCCGCTGCATGCGAATTCAGGTCGCAGTGCGAACAAACGGCGTGCCGCGGCTCAGCGCGCCGACGCGGCTCGTCGACATCCGTCGGTATTCAACGATCCCGGTGGCCGCGCGTCGGCCGAGCAGATCGCCGCGGTGGTCCGCGAGATCGATCAGCGCCGCGGATCCAGCCCGGGCGCCGGTGTCGCCGACACACCCAACGAGCTGGCGCAGCGGATCTCCGCGGTCGCCGATTTCCTGCGCAAGCGGGTGACCGGTGACTATCCCGTCGATGAGTTCGGCTTCGATCCGCACCTCACCAACGCAATCTTTCTGCCTTTGCTGAGAGTGTTCTTCAACTCCTGGTTCCGGGTCGAGGTGAGCGGCGTCGAGAACCTGCCGGAGACGGGTGCGGTACTGGTGGTGGCCAATCACGCCGGGGTGCTGCCGTTCGACGGCCTGATGACCCAGGTCGCCGTCCGCGACCGGCATCCGGCTCATCGCAACCTGCGCCTGCTCGCCGCCGACCTGGTGTTCGACATGCCGATGGTGGGCGAGGCGGCCCGCAAGGCCGGCCACACCATGGCGTGCACCGACGACGCGCACCGGCTGCTGGCCGCCGGGGAGCTGACGGCGGTGTTCCCCGAGGGCTACAAAGGCCTCGGCAAGCACTTCAAGGACCGTTACAAGCTGCAGCGTTTCGGCCGCGGCGGTTTCGTCTCCGCAGCGCTGCGCACCAAGGCGCCGATCGTGCCGTGTTCGATCGTCGGGTCCGAGGAGATTTACCCGATGATGGCCGACGTGAAGTTGATGGCACGCCTGCTGGGCCTGCCGTACTTCCCGGTCACGCCGCTGTTCCCGCTGGCCGGTCCGCTGGGCGTGGTGCCGCTGCCGTCGAAGTGGCACATCCAGTTCGGTGAACCCATCGACACCACCGGCTACGACGAGTCCGCGGCCGACGACCCGATGGTCACGTTCGATCTGACCGACCAGGTTCGCGAGACGATTCAGCAGACGCTGTACCAGCTGCTGGCGAACCGGCGGAACACCTTCTTCGGCTGACCGCCCGGTCAGTCCGCTCTCGGGCTGTGCCCGGCAACGAACTTCGACAGTGCCGCCGCGTCCCGCTTCGCCGCGATCTGGGCGGTCAACTCGTCGGCCTCGGTGTCCGACTCCGCCTCACCCATCACGGTGACGATGCTGGTGATCACCCGTTCGCCGTTGTCGTCGGTGACCTCGCCGCGGATCTCGGTCAGCACGGCACCGTGCGACTCGGTCACCGAGTCCAGGTAGGAGTCGAACCACAGCTTGTCCCCGGCCAGGATCGGGCGGTGGAAGATCAGCTTCTGGTCGCGGTGCAGGACCCGCTCCATGTTGATCGGCAGGTCGAACTGATTGAAAATCTCCTGCTGCACCCGCCTGCCGGCCACCGCCAGGAAGGTCAGCGACGCGATCAGGCCGTCGTAGCCGTGCTCCCTGGCCGCCTCTTCGTCGTGGTGGGCCGGGTGCTCGTCCTTGACGGCGCGGGCGAACTCGCGGATCTTCTCGCGGTCAACCTGGAAGTAGTCGGGATACCGGTAGTGGGTGCCGATGATCTCTTCAGCGATAGCCATGCCCAAGTCTTTCCGTTCTGCCGTCAGCGGGCGCGAGCCTACCTGGCTTCGCGGCGGGACACCGCGGCCGCCAGCGCGCCGCCGATGGCGCCCAGCGCCAGCGCCGACGGGACGCCGATCCGCGCGGCCTTGCGCGCGGTGCGGAAATCGCGGATCTCCCAGCCCCGCTCCCGCGCCAGGTCGCGCAGGTCGGCGTCCGGGTTGATGGCGACTGCGGTACCGACCAGCGACAGCATCGGCACGTCGTTGAAACTGTCCGAGTACGCGGTACATCGGCGCAGGTTCAGGCCTTCGCGGATCGCCAGCGACCGCACGGCGTGCGCCTTGCCGGTGCCGTGCAGGATATCGCCCACCAGCCGCCCGGTGAACACCCCGTCGATCGACTCCGCCACGGTGCCCAACGCGCCGGTCAGCCCCAACCGGCGGGCGATGGTGTCGGCCAGCTCGTACGGCGTGGCGGTCACCAGCCACACCTGCTGGCCGGCGTCGAGGTGCATCTGCGCCAGCGCCCGGGTGCCCGGCCAGATCTTGTCGGCGATGATCTCGTCGTAGATGTCCTCGCCCAGTGCGACCAGCTCCGCGGTCGAACGTCCCTCGATGAACGCCAGCGCCTTGCGACGGCCGGCGGCCACGTCGTCGCTGTTCTCCCGGCCTGTCAGCTGGAACTTCGCCTGGGCGAACGCAAAGCGGGCCAGGTCCTGATAGGTGAAGTACTCACGGGCGGCCAGGCCGCGCGCGAAGTGCACCAGCGAGGAGCCGTGCACCAGGGTGTTGTCCACGTCGAAGAACGCGGCCGCGGTCAGATCCGGCGGTGGCGGCGGCGGGCCGGCCTCCGGTTCCAGCGGGCGGGCCAGCCCCTCGGCGGCGACTTCCGCGCTGACCTGACCGGCGAGTTTCTGCGCCCGGCTGCCGGCCCCGGCCTCGGATCCCCCGGTAACGGACACGGCTACCAGATTAGGTCACCTGGTCGGAATACTGGCGGGGTGGATCGACAGGTGGAGTTGCTCACACGCCAGGGCTGCCCGATGTGCGCGGCCGCCGCGGCGCGGCTGCATGAGCTCGCCGCCGAGCTCGGCTTCGTGCTGACCGTGACGGACGTCGACGTCGCGGCCGCGGCCGGCGAGCGCGGCCTGCGCGCCGAATACGGCGACCGGCTTCCGGTGGTGCTGCTCGACGGGGCGGAGCACAGCTACTGGGAGATCGACGAGCCGAGGCTGCGCGAGGACCTCGCGCGCTGACGATCCCGCCGCCGAAATCGCATTCCGGTACGGGTTGGCACGCGTTTTGCCGCGTGGAATGCGGTTTCAGCGCAGAGAGAGCAAATTTGGTAGGCCAGCTGAGAAGGACTACCTTTGATGTCGTGCTGAGCGTGGTGAGGGAGCCATGAGCGTCTTGCTCTTCGGGGTTTCGCACCGCAGCGCGCCGGTGTCCGTTCTCGAGCAACTGAGCACCGACGAATCCGATCAGGCCAAGATCGTCGAAGAGGTGCTGCGCTCCTCGCTGGTCACCGAGGCCATGGTGCTCTCGACCTGCAACCGCGTGGAGATCTACGCCGTCGTCGAGGCGTTCCATGGCGGGCTGTCGGTGATCGGCCAGGTGCTCTCCGAGCACTCCGGGATGTCACTGCAGGATCTGACCAAGTACGCCTATGTGCGCTACGCCGAAGCGGCCGTCGAGCATCTGTTCGCCGTCGCCGGCGGCCTCGATTCCGCCGTCATCGGCGAGCAGCAGGTGCTCGGCCAGGTCCGGCGTGCCTATGCGTCCGCTGAAGCCAACCATTCGGTGGGCCGCATCCTGCACGAGCTGTCTCAGCGGGCCCTGGCCGTCGGCAAGCGGGTTCATTCGGAGACCGGGATCGACGCCGCGGGCGCCTCGGTCGTCTCGGTGTCCCTCGACATCGCCGAGCAGAAGGTCGGATCGCTGGCCGGCCGCAGCGCGGTGGTCGTCGGCGCCGGATCCATGGGGGCGCTGGCCGCCAAGCATCTGGCGCGAGCCGGTGTCGAACGCATCCACGTGGTCAACCGCACGCTGCCGCGAGGCAAGCGCCTCGCCGAGAACATCCGCGCGTACGGCCTCGCCGCTGACGCATACCCGTTCGACCACCTGCCGCCGCTGCTCACCGACGCCGACATCGTGATCAGCTGTACCGGCGCGGTGCGGCCGGTGGTTTCGCTGGCCGACGTGCACCGCGGACTGGCGCACGTGCGGGAGCCGAAAGACCTGGTCATCTGCGACCTCGGGATGCCGCGGGACGTCGACCCCGCCGTCGCCGGCCTGCCGGGGGTTTTCGTGGTCGACATGGAGCGCATCCTGCGCGAGCCGACGGCCAAGGCCGCGGCCACCGACGCGGATGCCGCCCGCACGATCGTGGCGGCGGAAGTCGCCAACTACCTGGCCGGGCAGCGTATGGCCGAGGTCACCCCGACCGTCACCGCGCTTCGTCAGCGCGCTGCCGATGTCGTCGAGGCCGAACTGCTCAGGCTGGACAACCGGTTGCCCGGACTGGACGCCGGGCACCGCGACGAAGTTGCCAACACGGTCCGCCGGGTTGTCGACAAACTGCTGCACGCGCCGACGGTGCGGGTCAAGCAGCTGGCCAGCGCTCCCGGCGGCGACAGCTACGCCGAGGCGCTGCGTGAGCTGTTCGAGCTCGACCAGCACGCGGTCGACGCCGTCGCCGGCAGCGAACTGGGACCCATTGCCGGAGGTGATGACATGGGTTCCCATGCAATTGATCTCGACAAGACCGAGTGACGCTCGGCCCGCCGAAAGCCATTACGTGATTCGAATCGGCACCCGGGGAAGCCTGCTGGCCACCACCCAAGCCGGAACCGTGCGTGACGCCCTGATCGCCGCCGGACATGACGCCGAACTGGTCATCGTCTCCACCGAAGGGGACCGCCGCGCCGACGCGCCCATCGCCGACATCGGCGTCGGGGTGTTCACCGCCGCGCTGCGTGAGGCCATTGCCGACGACGTCGTCGACGCCGCCGTGCACTCGTATAAGGATTTGCCGACCGCGGCCGACCCGCGCTTCGTGATCGCGGCGACCCCGGTGCGCGAGGACGCCCGGGACGCGCTCGTGGCCCGTGACGGACTGGTGCTGGGGGAGTTGCCGGCGGGCTCGGTGATCGGCACGTCGTCCCCGCGGCGGGCGGCACAGCTTAGAGCACTGGGTCTCGGTTTGGAAATCCGCCCCCTACGAGGCAACCTAGATACCAGGTTGAACAGGGTAAGCAGCGGTGAACTCGACGCCATCGTGGTGGCCAGAGCGGGATTGGCCCGCATCGGTCGCCTCGACGCGGTGACCGAAGCGCTGGAGCCGGTACAGATGTTGCCGGCGCCTGCGCAGGGGGCACTGGCCGTCGAGTGCCGCGCCGGCGACACGGCGCTCGCGCGGGTGTTGGCAGAACTCGACGACGCCGACACGCGGGCGGCGGTCACCGCAGAGCGAACCCTGCTGGCCGAACTGGAGGCGGGTTGCTCCGCACCGGTGGGCGCGATCGCCGAGGTGGTCGAGTCTATCGATGAGGACGGCCGCGTCTTCGAAGAGCTGTCGCTGCGCGGCTGCGTGGCGACGCTGGACGGATCCGACGTGATCCGCGCGTCCGGGATCGGGACACCCGATCGGGCCCGGGAGCTGGGGCTCTCGGTGGCCGAGGAGTTGTTCGAGCTGGGAGCGCGCGATTTGTTGGACGAAGGCGGGAGAGACAGATGAGCTTGCGAGGACGCAAGGGCAAGCCCGGCCGCATCACGTTCGTCGGCTCCGGGCCCGGGGATCCGGGCCTGCTGACGACGAGGGCACGTGCGGTGCTGAACAACGCCGCGCTGGTGTTCACCGACCCCGACGTGCCCGAAGCGGTACTGGCCCTGGTGGGCTCGGAGCTGCCGCCGCCGTCAGGACCGTTGCCGCCGGTCACCGACGCGGCGCAGAAATCCGCGGCCGCGGCGAAGCCCGCCGAGAACGAGGCCGACGTGGCGAGGCCGGCCGAAGGTGCCAAGCCCGCCGAGGACGCCGTGATCCCCGGCGGGCCCGATGTGCGCCCGGCGCTGGGCGACCCGGCCGAGGTCGCCAAGACCCTGGCCACCGAGGCCCGCACCGGGGTGGACGTGGTCCGGCTCGTCGCCGGTGATCCGCTGTCGATCGACTCGGTGATCACCGAGATCAACGCGCTGGCCAAGACGCAGCTGACATTCGAGATCGTGCCGGGCCTGCCCGGAACCTCGGCGGTACCCACCTATGCCGGTCTGCCGCTGGGTTCGTCGCACACCGTCGCCGACGTCCGCGATCCCAACGTCGACTGGGCGGCGCTGGCCGCCGCCCCCGGGCCGCTGATCCTGCACGCCACCGCGTCACACCTTCCCGAGGCGGCGCGGACCCTCATCGAGTACGGCCTGACCGAATCCACCCCGGCGGTCGTCACCGCCAATGGGACAACGTGCCAACAGCGTTCGGTCGAGACCACGCTGGGCGGCCTGCTCGACAAGGCCGTGCTGGACAAGCCGGCCGTCACCGAGCCGGCCGGCCCACTGACCGGGACGCTGGTGGTCACGCTCGGGCGCACCGTGTCCCACCGCGCGAAGCTGAACTGGTGGGAGAGCCGCGCGCTGTACGGCTGGACCGTTCTGGTGCCGCGCACCAAGGATCAGGCGGGCGAGATGAGCGACCGACTGGTCGGTCACGGCGCGCTGCCCATCGAGGTGCCGACCATCGCCGTCGAGCCGCCGCGCAGCCCGGCCCAGATGGAGAGGGCCGTCAAGGGATTGGTGGACGGCCGGTTCCAGTGGGTGGTGTTCACCTCCACCAACGCGGTGCGCGCGGTGTGGGAGAAGTTCAACGAGTTCGGGCTCGACGCCCGCGCGTTCTCCGGTGTGAAGATCGCCTGCGTCGGGCAGGCCACCGCGGAGAAGGTGCGCTCGTTCGGGATCAACCCCGAGCTGGTGCCCACCGGCGAGCAGAGTTCGTTGGGGCTGCTGGACGAGTTTCCGCCGTACGACGAGATTTTCGATCCGGTGAACCGGGTGCTGTTACCACGGGCAGACATCGCGACCGAGACACTGGCCGAAGGTCTGCGTGAACTCGGTTGGGAGATCGAGGATGTCACCGCCTACCGCACGGTTCGCGCGGCCCCGCCGCCGGCGCACACCCGCGAGATGATCAAGACCGGCGGGTTCGACGCCGTGTGCTTCACATCGAGCTCGACGGTGCGCAACCTGGTCGGTATCGCGGGTAAGCCGCACGCGCGCACCATCGTCGCGTGCATCGGCCCCAAGACCGCCGAGACCGCAGCGGAATTCGGCCTGCGCGTGGACGTGCAGCCCGAGGTCGCCGCGGTGGGCCCGCTGGTCGAGGCGCTCGCCGAGCACGCGGCCCGGCTGCGCGCCGAGGGCGCGTTGCCGCCGCCGCGGAAGAAGAGCCGCCGCCGCTAGGAACTCGCCGAAAATGCACTCCGGCAGGTGGGCACTCGACTCTTGGCTGCTGGAATGCGATTTCGTGGAAGGTTGACATGGCGTTCCCACGACACCGCCCCAGGAGGCTGCGGACCACGCCGGCGATGCGCCGGCTGGTCGCCCAGACCACGCTGGAGCCACGGCATCTGGTGCTTCCGCTGTTCGTCGCCGACGGCATCGACGAACCCCGAGACATCACCTCGATGCCCGGGGTCGTGCAGCACACCCGGGACTCGCTGCGCCGGGCCGCTGCCGAGGCGGTCAGCGCGGGCGTGGGCGGGTTGATGCTGTTCGGCGTCCCGAAGGGCGAGGACAAGGACCCCACCGGAAGCGTCGGCGTCCACCCGGACGGCATCCTCAACACCGCGCTGCGCGACCTTGCCAAGGATCTCGGCGACGACACCGTGCTGATGGCCGACACCTGCCTCGACGAGTTCACCGACCACGGGCACTGCGGGGTGATCGACGCCGCGGGACGCGTCGACAACGACCTGACCAACCGCCGGTACATCGAACTTGCTGTGGCGCAGGCTAATTCAGGCGCCCATGTGGTGGCGCCGAGCGGCATGATGGACGGCCAGGTGGCCGCGATCCGCGACGGTCTCGACGCCGCCGGATACCCCGACACCGCGATCCTGGCCTATGCGGCGAAGTTCGCGTCGGCGTTCTACGGTCCGTTCCGGGAGGCGGTCGGGTCCAGCCTGCAGGGCGACCGGCGCACTTACCAGCAGGATCCCGGCAACGTGCGGGAAGCGCTGCACGAGGTCTCCCTCGACCTCGAGGAGGGCGCCGACATCGTGATGGTCAAGCCTGCGATGTCCTACCTCGACGTGGTGCGCCAAGCCGCCGAGCTCTCCCCGGTCCCCGTGGCGGCGTATCAGATCTCGGGCGAGTACGCGATGATCACCGCCGCCGCCGAGCGGGGCTGGATCGATCTGCGGGCGTCCGTGCTGGAGTCGTTGACCGGGATCCGGCGGGCGGGCGCCGACATCGTGCTGACCTACTGGGCCGCCGACGTGGCCCGCTGGCTGTCGTGACCGGTCCGGCCGAGCAGCCGCACCGAATCGAGGGCCCGTCGCCCGCCCGCCCGCCTGACGTCGACACGGCGTTCTGGTTGTGGGTGGTCGCGCTGCCTCTGATGATCGGCAGCTACGTGCTGGACCTGCTGGTGACCCGTGACCATCCGAACAGCCTGATGCTGGCGCTGTCGCTGGTGTTCGCCGGGATTCTTGCCGCAGTCGTGCTCACGTTCTTGTTCCTGCTCAGGCAGGGTTATCGCTGGGCGCGCACGCTGTTGACCGCCGGCGCCATCGCGTCGGTGGTGTACTCGCTGTCGAACCTGTTCGGTGTCGAGCGGCCCACCGCGGCGGCGATGGCCTACGCCGCGTCGGTCATCATCGGATCCGTACTGACCGGCGGCGGCGTGTACCTGCTGCACCGCTAAGACTCCCACGAGTTCTTCACCCGCTGATTCGCTAGGCTGACCCGACCATGACCCCGCCCACCCCCGCCGCCCGGCCGCGCATCGTCGATCTGGCGTTCTGGTGCTTCATCGGCGGCGCGGTGCTGATGATCGTCGGCGGACTGATGGCGGCGACCGCGACTTACGACGCCGCGCGGGCGGCGATCCCGACGACGGTGTCCGACGAGCAGGTGCGCAACTACCTGACTGTCTACCGGTTCACCGGTATCGGGGCGGTGCTGGTGGCCGGCGCGTTGGCGTTCCTGGCCGGTCGCGCCCGGCACGGCGACTCCCGCTTCCGGCTGGCGACGCTGGCTCTGGCTTTCGCGGCGCTGGTCGTCATCGGTGTGCTGGCGCTCGGGGTGGGTGTCGCGCAGCCGCTGATCCTGCTCGGATTGCTGCCGGTCCTGATCGGGACGCTGCTCATCGTGCAGCCCGCGGCGCGATTCTGGTTCCAACAGGAGGACCGACGGTGACCGAATCTTCCAACACCCCTGAGGTGCTCTTCTACGAACAGGGCGCCAGCTGGCTGTGGGTGCTGGCGGGCCCGGCCGCGGGTGTCGCGATGGCTCTGATCCAGCTCTCCGCCGGCTACGGAATCCAGTGGATGGTGCCGGGCCTGTTTTTCGTGCTCGTGTCGCTGTTCCTGGCGATCCAGGTGAAGGCGGCCCGGATCCACACCTCCGTGGAGCTGACCACCGAGAAGCTACGGCAGGGCACCGAGATCACGCTCACCGACGAGATCGTGCGCATCTACCCGGAAGCCAGCGGTTCCGAGACGCCCAAGTGGCAGTACGCGCGGGCACTCGGTGAGCTGACCGGGGTGCCCCGCGGTCGCACCGGCATCGGTCTGCGCCTGACCAACGACCGCACCGCCCAGGCGTGGGCCCGCAAACACCAGCGGCTGCGCGCCGCGCTGACCAGCCTGGTCGAGGAACGCATTCCGCCGGAGCCCGCGTCGTGAACCGGTGGGCCGTCGTGCAGCTGGCGCTGGCGGCCGCCGCGGCGGTGGGCTGCGTGCTCAGCTGGCTGGCGGCCCGCAGCGACGTGGTCGTGGGCCCGGTGCTGGCCGGTGAACCGTCGACGATCTCGCAGGTCTATTACGCCCCGATGCTGACTTTGTCTCTGCTGCTCGCGACGGCGGCCGGCGTGCTGACCGTCCTCGGTGTGGCCCGCCTGCGCGGGTCGCATACCCGGGTCCCCCTCGCCGGGGGCGCCGCGAAACCGCCATCACGGTAGTGATGAGCCGCCTTCGACTACCGGGAAGGCGCCCTCGCGAACCGGAGTGACCCTCGCCACAGGCGTCTTGGTACAAAGTGCACAATCTGTAACACTGTTGCTCATGACCGAGTTGGCGGACAAGAGCGAGCACCTCGACGCTGCGGAACCGGATGCGCTGCCGCTGGGGCCCCGGTCCCTGGTGTGGCGCTACTTCGGCGACAACCGCATGTACCTGATCGGCCCGCGCCCGGCGGTGCTGCAGAACATGCTCGCCGAGCTCGGCCAGGGCGTGTACGACCACTCGACGTTCTTCGCCGACACCGCCGAACGCCTCAAGCGCACCATCCCGCCGATCTTCAACACGGTGTACGGCTCCGACGACGACCATGCGGGTCTGCGGGTCCGCGATTTCCACCATCACGTCAAGGGAGAGATGCCCGGCCCCGACGGTGCTGCCGGCTCCCGCTACCACGCGCTGGACCCCGACACGTACTTCTGGGCGCACGCCACCTTCGTCGAGCAGATCTACTACTTCGCCGACACCTTCGTGAAGCGGCTGACCCGCGCCGAACGCGAACAGATCTGGCTGGAGTCCAAGACCTGGTACCGCCGCTACGGGGTCAGCGACCGCGCCATGCCCGCGACCTACGACGAGTTCGAGAAGTACTGGGACGCGATGATGACCGAGGTCCTCGTCGCCCACCCGTCGGCCAGGTACGGCGTCGGCTACGTCACCAAGGGCTTCCCGAAACCCAAGGCGGTGCACCCGCTGGTGTGGCGACTCGTGGCTCCGGTGTTCAACCCGCTCGCGGCGTTCCTGACCACCGGAGGGCTGCCGCCGCGGGCGCGGGACCTGCTCGGGCTGCCCTGGACCGACAAGCAGGAACGCCGCTATCAGCGCTTCGCCGCGTTCTGGCGGTCGCGGCCGGTGAACTGGGCCTGGGACCGTCTGCCCATGCGCGTGCGCTACAGCGGATACGCGGTGAAGGGGTATGCCCGCTCCGATGTCCGGCCCTGATTCGGCGACCCAGCACATTCTCGACGCCGCCGTCGTCGAGTTCGAGCGGCACGGCTTCCGCCGGGTCGCCCTCGACGATGTCGCGCGGCGAGCCGGGGTCAGCCGCACCACCATCTACCGGCGCTTCGCCAACAAGGACGAACTGGTCGGCGCGGTCATCGAGCGGGAGAACGTCCGACTCTTCGCCGACATCGCGGCCGAGCTGAAACAGGCTGGGCCGCAATCAAATTACTATGTCGAAGCGTTCACGCTGTCGATTCTGAAGTTCCGCGGGCACCGAGTGCTGCACCAGATGATCACCGATGAACCCGGACTCGTGCTCGAGCTCGCCGGCCGCCACCACCGCGCCGCGATCGAGCGCATGGCCGAGGCGTTGCGGACGATCTTCCCGCCCGGATTCGCCGACCGCATCGGGGCCGAGGCCGTCGACGACCTTGCCGACACCATCCTGCGGTACGCGGCGATGGTGCTGCTGCTGCCCAGCGCGCAGCCCTTGGAGACAGCCGACGACATCCGCGCATTCGCGCGCCGGCATTTCCTGACGAGCCTGCCCACGGCGCTGCGGTCGGTCCCCGCATGACGCCGTGTTTCGCAGATCACACTTTCGGGCAGCCCGAAAGCCATGACCACCGATGACAAAACCCAGCAACGTCAGTCCGGTGACACACCGGACGTCCAGCTCGATCACGTCACCGAGACACCGAATTCGGAGAACCAGAAGCTCACGGAGAAGCCTGAGGTCACCGACGAACACCGGGAGAAGGCCAAGGAGATGGCCAAGGCCTACTCCGAGGACCTGCAGACCACCACGCTGCCCGGCAGCAGCGGCACCGTCTCCGGAACGTCCGTCACCGACTGGGTCGACGACAAGGACAAGGGCAAGATCGAGACGTCGGCCGACGAGGGCAACGTCGAGTACCGCAAGACCGAGGAGTTCCGCAAGAAACTCGAAGAGTGACGGTCCCGGCGGCGGGGACAAAGACCGCTTGCCTAATCTGACTGCTGTGACACCTCTCGATCAGATCGCCCCCGCCTTCGTCGAGATGGCGCACTCGATCGTCTGGGCGTCGGTGGCCACCGTCGACGACGACGGCAAACCTCGCTCCCGCATCCTGCATCCCCTCTGGGAGTGGGACGGCACCGACTTGTTCGGCTGGATCGCGACGGTGCCGACACCGATCAAGCGCGCCCATCTGTCCGCCCACCCCGAGGTGTCGGTGAGCTACTGGACCACCAACCACGACACGTGCTCGGCCGAGTGCCTCACCGAGTGGTACACCGACGACGACACCCGCTCCGCGGTGTGGCAGAAGTTCGCGACGGCGCCGGCTCCGGTCGGATACGACCCGGCCATCATCCCGATGTGGACCGACGGCCCGACCTGCGCCGATTTCGCCGTGCTGCGGCTGGCGCCGTACCGGTTGCGGGTGATGCCCGGCACCGTGATGACTCAGGGCCGAGGTGCCCCGTTGCTGTGGAGTGACCGCAGTGGTCGCAGAAACTGACACCGCCGTCGCCGGCTTACCGCTGGTCCCGCGCAATCCGCTGCCGCTGTGGAAGCTGGCGCAGCTGGTCCGGCGGCTCGACACCGGCCAGGAGGTGATCCGCGACGCCGGCGGTCCGATCACCCGCATTCAGCTGGGCCCGAGGAAACTGGTGCCGCCGATCGTGGCGGTGATGTCACCGACCGGGATGCGAGATGTGTTGGGGCGCAACGACGCCTCCTCGGATCGCTGCATCATCCACGACGAGGTCCGACAGACGGCGGGCGACAGCCTGTGGGTGTTGCCGAACGAACAGTGGCGGCCCCGCAAGCGGGCACTCGCGCCGGTGTTCACCAAATTCAGCGTGCGCACCTTCGGCGGTCACATGTCCACGGCCGCACAGGCATTCGTCGACCGATGGCCCGCCGGCGGCGATGTCGACCTCGACGCCGAGTGCCGCAGTGTCGCCATGCAGTCGCTAGGCCGGTCGGTGCTGGGCGTCGACCTGAACGAACGCGGCGAGACCATTGCGCGATGCATGCATGTGGCCTCCTCCTACACCGCTGACCGCGCGTTGCGGCCGGTGCGGGCACCGCGCTGGCTGGCCACCCCGGCGCGTCGGCGGGCCCGTTCGGCGGTGAACGCGATGCGCGCGATCACCGACGAGATGGTCAGGGCGTGCCGGCACGACCCGCAGCGGGACGCACCGCTGGTGCAGGCGCTGATCGCGGCCACCGACCCGGAGACGGGCCGTCCGCTGTCCGACGAAGAGATCTCCAACGACCTGCTGATCTTCATGCTGGCCGGCCACGACACCACCGCGACGGCGCTGACCTACGCGCTGTGGGTGCTCGGCCACCATCCCGAGATCCAGGATCGTGTCGCGGCGGAGGCCGCCGCGATCGGTGACCGCGAACTGACGCCCGACGACGTGCCGGCGTTGGGATACACCGTTCAGGTGCTGCATGAGGCGGTGCGGTTGTGCCCGCCCGCCGCCGGCGTGGCGCGGCTGGTGACCAGCGACATCGCGGTCGACGGCTACCGGGTGGAGGCCGGCAGCCTGGTCGCCCTCGGGCTCTACGGGCTGCACCACGACCCGGCCCTGTGGCCGGATCCGATGGCCTTCGACCCGGACAGGTTCAGCCCGGAGAACGTCAAGGCCCGCGACCGCTGGCAGTTCCTGCCGTTCCTCGGCGGGGGACGCCCCTGTATCGGTGAGCACTTCGCCCGGCTGGAGACCACGCTGGCGCTCGCCACCGTGGTCCGCGCCTGCCGGATCGAGTCGCTCGATGACGATTTCGAGTGCGAGGTGCCGTTGACCACGGTCGCCAAGGGGCCGATCAGGGCGCGCATCACCCCGCGTCGCTGATCAACCCCGGTCGAGCAGCACCGCCTGTTCGAACGGCAGCAGCCCGAACACCGGCCGCATCACGCCGGTCACCGACGGGGCCGCCTCGACCTTCGTCATCACCCGCGGATTCACCACCGCAAACGATCGGCCGTGGCGGCGCATGGTGCCGCCGCCGGCAGCGACGATGTTCTTCAGCCAGTGCCGGTCGGGGCCGTAGGTGAGCAGGATGGCGACGCCGTCGGCGGTCGAGAACACCGTCAGCGGGGTGCGGCAACGGCGGCCGGAGCGGCGTCCGGTGTGTTCGAGAATTCCCATCGTCGGCGCCCAGCCCGCCCACATCCGCTGGATGGGGTTGGTGACGTGCCGGTTGAACCGCGCCAGCCACTGCGGCAACTGCATGTCACCATGATCCTCCTTGCGCGGCGGCGACTTCCACCGCAACCCCGGCGCCGCTCCACGGCCGGCCCCGCAGCGCCGACGTCGGCCGGCGAATCCACCCAGGTGGGCAGCTGATCAGCAGGCTCAAAGATGCGGACTCCGGATCCATGGACGAAACTCACAGCAGAGTGGAGAAGCTGCTGAGGTTCGGTATACGGACCGGGATATCGAGGTTGCGTCCAGCAGAGTGGTTACGAGTCGGACCTGATCAGCGGTACCGGCGTGTCGTTGCCGAATGATTGAAGGTCATCGCGTGATTCTTCGAGAGACCCGTCAAAGTCACTCGAGCAAAGGAATCGACGCGATGACCACTGCCCACAATATCGACCTGCCCACCGTGCTTGCCGAACGACTCACCACAGCGCACCCTGACGTGCTGCGTGAGCTGCTGGCCACGTTTATCCACACCCTGATGGGTGCAGAGGCCGACGCCCTGTGCGGCGCCGGCTACGGCGAGCGCAGCACCGAGCG